>JAPLPA010000293.1:0-962 GCA_026400415.1 Afipia sp.
ATGGATGCGGTCGGCTCCGCCATTCGCGTCGATACGCGTGGCCGTGAGGTGATGCGCATTCTGCCGCGCATCAACGAGGCCGTGAACGAGGAATGGATTTCCGACAAGACGCGCCATGTCGTCGATGGTCTGCGCACGCAGCGGCTGGATCGTCCGTTCATTCGCGAAGACGGCAAACTGCGTCCCGCAACGTGGCCGGAAGCATTCGCGGCGATTGGCGCCAAACTCAATCGCATCGACGGCAAGCGCATTGGCGCGATAGCGGGAGATCTTGCTGCGGTCGAGGAAATGTTCGCGCTCAAGGAATTGATGGGCAAGCTTGGTTCGGTCAATATCGCCACTCAATATGAGGGGTTGAATCCGAAAGCGGGCCGCGCGTCCTACATCTTCAATCCCACCATTGCCGGTATCGAACAGGCTGATGCGCTTCTCATCGTCGGTTCCAATCCGCGCAAGGAAGCCTCCGTCCTGAATGCGCGCATCCGCAAGCGCTGGCGGACGGGTGCACTTAAGCTCGGCGTCGTCGGCGAGAAGGCCGATCTGACTTATGGCTACGAGCATCTCGGCGCGGGTGCGGATACGCTGGCCGACATAGCGTCCGGCAAACATTCTTTCGCGAAGATTTTGAAGGACGCAAAGAATCCCATCGTGCTGGTCGGCGCGGGTGCTTCAAGCGCGCTCGCAGCCGCTGCAAAACTCGCAATGGGTGTTGATGCGGTAAAAGACGGCTGGAACGGCTTCGGCGTGCTTCATAGCGCTGCCTCACAGGTCGGCGCGCTCGATATCGGCTTTGCGCCGGGTGAGGGCGGCATGACCGCGCAGCAGATGATGGCGTTCGGTACGCTCGATGTGCTGTTCTCGCTAGGCGCGGACGAAATGAAATATCCGGACGGCACCTTCGTCGTCTACATTGGGACGCATGGCGACCGTGGCGCGCATCGCGCTGATGTGGTGTTGCCTGG
>JAPLPA010000293.1:968-11747 GCA_026400415.1 Afipia sp.
GGTGCAGCCTACACTGAAAAATCCGGCATCTTCGTCAACACCGAGGGTCGGGTGCAGATCGCAAGCCGCGCGAATTTCCCGCCCGGAGATGCGCGCGAGGATTGGGCAATCCTGCGTGCGCTGTCAGAAGCGCTCGGCAAGAAGCTTCCATATGACTCGCTCGCGGCATTGCGTCAGGCGATCTTCAGGGCCGTCCCGCATCTGATGAGGGTCGATCAGATCGAGGCGGGCGATGCGTCGGCAGTAAAGACATTCGCGTCCAGCAGTGGCGCGTCTGACAAGGCAGCGTTCAAATCTGCGGTCGCCGATTTCTACATGACCAACCCGATTGCGCGCGCATCCGCCGTGATGGCCGAATGTTCGCGGCTCGCATCGGGCCAAATCCTGAACGCGGCGGAGTAGGGCGACGATGGCCGAATTCTTCGCAAGCGATCTTTGGACCGGCACGTTGTGGCCACTCATTATTGTGGTCGCTCAAAGTCTGCTGCTGCTCGTCATTCTGTTGATTGGCATTGCCTACATTATTCTGGCGGACCGCAAGATCTGGGCTGCGGTGCAAATTCGCCGCGGTCCGAACGTCGTCGGTCCGTGGGGCTTGCTGCAATCCTTCGCCGATCTTTTGAAGTTCGTGCTGAAAGAGCCAACGATTCCGTCCGGCGCCAATAAGGGCGTATTCCTGCTCGCGCCACTAGTGTCTTGCATTCTGGCGCTCGCGGCGTGGGCTGTGATCCCTGTCAATCTCAACTGGGTGATCTCCGATATCAATGTCGGCGTCCTCTACATTTTTGCGATCTCGTCGCTGTCGATCTACGGCATCATCATGGCCGGCTGGTCATCGAACTCGAAATATCCGTTTCTCGCATCATTGCGCTCGGCAGCGCAGATGGTCTCGTATGAAGTCTCGATCGGCTTCGTCATCATTACGGTGCTGTTGTGCGTCGGTTCGCTGAACCTCACGGCGGTTGTGGAAGCGCAGCATGCGAAGGGTCTGGCAAGTCTGATCGGGCTGCCGAAGCTGACATTCCTGAATTGGTATTGGCTGCCGCTGTTTCCGATGTTCGTTGTGTTCTACGTCTCAGCGCTGGCGGAAACCAATCGTCCGCCGTTCGATCTCGTCGAAGCGGAATCCGAACTCGTTGCCGGCTTCATGACGGAATATGGCTCGACGCCGTATCTGTTGTTCATGCTTGGTGAGTATTGCGCCATCACCACGATGTGCGCGCTCGGCGCGATCCTGTTCATGGGCGGCTGGTTGCCGCCGTTCGATTTCGCGCCGTTCACCTGGGTGCCGGGCGTCGTCTGGTTCATGCTGAAGCTGTTCTTCATGTTCTTCATGTTCGCAATGGCTAAGGCCATCGTGCCCCGCTACCGCTACGATCAGCTGATGCGTCTGGGCTGGAAAGTGTTTCTGCCGTTGTCGCTTGGCATGGTCGTGATTGTTGCGGGCGTTCTGCAATTCGCCGGGATCGCACCGAAATGAGGCCAACTGGATCACAGTCATGGGCGTAGCATCCACGATCAATTCGCTTCTGCTGCGGGAGTTCGCATCGGCCTTCGTGCTGGCGATGCGTTACTTCTTCAAGCCGAAGCCGACATTGAACTATCCTTTCGAAAAGGGGCCGATCTCGCCGCGCTTTCGTGGCGAGCATGCGTTACGTCGCTATCCGAACGGCGAAGAACGTTGCATCGCCTGCAAGCTCTGCGAGGCGATCTGTCCGGCGCAAGCCATCACGATTGAAGCAGGCCCGCGCCGCAATGACGGTACGCGCCGCACCGTGCGCTACGACATCGATATGGTGAAGTGCATCTATTGCGGACTGTGTCAGGAAGCCTGTCCGGTCGATGCCATCGTCGAGGGGCCGAATTTCGAATTCGCAACCGAGACGCGCGAGGAACTTTATTACGACAAGGCGAAATTGCTCGCCAATGGAGACCGGTGGGAGCGCGAGATTGCCAAAAGCATCGAACTCGATTCGCCGTACCGGTGAGATGAACGCATGATCGGTCCAGCACTTTTCTTCTATCTGTTCGCAGGCATCTGTGTGGCGTCGGCCGTTATGGTCGTGACGTCGCGCAATCCCGTGCATTCGGTGCTGTTTCTGATCCTCGCATTCGTCAATGCGTCGGGACTGTTCATGCTGCTCGGCGCTGAATTCCTCGCGATGATTCTGATCGTCGTCTATGTCGGCGCGGTCGCCGTCCTGTTCCTGTTCGTCATCATGATGCTTGACGTGGACTTCGCTGAATTGCGTCAGGGATTCATTGAATATCTGCCGGTGGGCCTGCTGATCGGCGCGGTGTTTCTCGCCGAGTTGCTGTTGGTCGCTGGCGGCTACGTGATGAACCCCGCGATCACCAAGGCGATTACGTCGCCGATTCCGGCCAGCATCAGCAACACCGAAGCGCTCGGTCTCGTGCTCTACACGAAATACATTCACTACTTCCAGCTCTCCGGCATGGTGCTACTGGTCGCGATGGTTGGCGCCATCGTGCTGACGCTGCGCCACAAGCCCAGCGTCAAGCGCCAGAGCATTCCGGTGCAGAACGCGCGCACCAAGGAGATGGCGATGGATGTCCGCAAGGTGCCGTCCGGGCAGGGACTTCAGGATGCCGACGCCAAGGAGTGGGTGCGATGACAATCGGTCTCGGACATTATCTGGCGGTCGCCGCAATCCTGTTCACCATCGGGATTCTCGGCATCTTCCTCAACCGCAAGAACGTCATCGTCATCCTGATGTCGATCGAACTCATTCTGCTTGCAGTGAATATCAATCTCGTGGCGTTCTCGGCGTTCCTTAATGACATCGTCGGGCAGGTGTTCGCGCTGCTGGTGCTGACCGTGGCTGCTGCTGAAGCCGCCATCGGTCTTGCGGTGCTCGTCGTGTTCTTCCGTAACCGCGGCTCGATCGCGGTCGAAGACATCAATCTGATGAAGGGTTAACTCCACACCATGATTCAGGCGATTGTCTTTCTTCCACTCATCGGCGCGCTCATCGCGGGCGCGGTCACGCTGTATGGCGCGCATGCGCGCAACCCCAGCGGCGACGAGATGGATCATGGGCACGACCATGCTCATGCCGCGCACGACGCTCATGCCCACGACTCGCATGACGATCACGGACCTGCGGAACCGGCCGCCGCAGGCTCTCGCATTTCGGAAATCATCACGACTGCATGTCTGCTGATTTCAGCGGCGCTGTCATGGGTCACGCTCGTCGATGTCGGATTCCTGCATCACGATGCGCGGGTGCAACTTTTCAACTGGATCAGTTCTGGCGATCTCGTCGTCAACTGGACGCTGCGAGTCGATACGCTGACCGCCGTGATGCTGGTCGTCGTCACTACGGTGTCCTCGCTCGTGCATCTGTATTCGATCGGCTACATGCACGAAGATCCGAACCGCCCGCGCTTCATGGCGTATCTGTCGCTGTTTACGTTTGCGATGCTGATGCTGGTGACGGCTGACAATCTCGTGCAGCTGTTCTTCGGCTGGGAAGGCGTGGGTCTCGCGAGCTATCTGCTGATCGGATTCTGGTTCTACAAGCCGTCAGCTAATGCCGCCGCCATCAAGGCGTTCGTCGTCAATCGCGTCGGCGATTTCGGTTTCGCGCTGGGAATTTTCGCGATCTTCATGCTGGTCGGCTCGACCGACTTTGAGACCATCTTCGCTAGCGCGCCGGGATTGGTCGGCAAGTCGATCAACTTCTTCGGCTGGAAGGTCGATGCGCTGACGCTGACATGTCTATTGCTGTTCATGGGCGCGATGGGCAAGTCCGCGCAGTTCCTGCTGCACACGTGGCTGCCGGACGCGATGGAGGGCCCCACACCTGTGTCGGCGTTGATCCATGCCGCCACGATGGTCACGGCTGGTGTGTTCATGGTGGCGCGGCTATCGCCATTGTTTGAATTGGCGCCGACCGCTCAGGCCTTCGTGATGCTGATTGGAGCGACGACCGCGTTCTTCGCCGCAACCGTCGGTCTCGTCCAGAACGACATCAAGCGCATCATCGCTTATTCAACCTGTTCACAGCTTGGCTACATGTTCGTTGCGATGGGAGCGGGGGCCTACTCGGTCGGCATGTTCCATCTGTTCACACACGCTTTCTTCAAGGCGCTATTGTTCCTAGGAGCCGGCTCGGTAATCCACGCGATGCATCACGAGCAGGACATCCGCAACATGGGCGGCCTGAAGGATCGCATTCCGTTCACCTACATCACGATGGTGATCGGTACGCTGGCGCTGACGGGTTTTCCCCTCACCGCCGGTTATTTCTCCAAGGATGCGATCATCGAAGCGGCCTTCGTCGCGCATAATCCGTTTGCCCTCTACGGTTTCCTGTGCACCGTTGTGGCCGCTGGTCTCACCTCGTTCTATTCATGGCGTCTGATTTTCAAGACCTTCCACGGCGCGCCGCACGATCAGGCGCATCACGATGCTGCGCATGAAAGCCCGTACACGATGTTGATCCCGCTCGGCGTATTGGCGGCGGGGTCCATCCTCGCAGGCTTTCCGTTCAAGGAATTGTTCGCCGGTCATGGCATCGAGGAATTTTTTCGCGAATCATTGAAGCAGAATCCCAAAATTATCGACGAGATGCATCACATTCCGGCGACGATTGCATTCACGCCGACGCTGATGATGATCATCGGATTTTTGGTGTCGTGGCTGTTCTACATCCGCCGCACCTACATTCCGGTCGAACTCGCAAGCCAGCATCAGGGCCTTTATCAGTTCCTGCTCAACAAATGGTACTTCGACGAACTGTATGAAGTCATATTCGTGCGGCCGACGAAGTGGCTGGGACGTTTTCTTTGGAAGAAAGGCGACGGCTTTGTCATCGACGGCTTCGGCCCTGACGGCGTGTCGGCGCGCGTGCTCGACGTGACGCGCAATGTCGTCAAACTTCAAAGCGGTTATCTGTATCACTATGCCTTCGCGATGCTGATCGGCGTTGCTGGGCTCATTACGTGGTTCATGTTCGGTCTCGGAGGTCAGCAATGACGTCTGTCATGACCTGGCCGATCCTGTCGGTCGTCACCTTCCTGCCACTGGTCGGTGCGATACTCATTTATGTCAGCCGTGGCGATGACGAAGCCGCACGCCGCAATTCGCGCTGGATCGCGTTATGGGCCACCATCGTGACGTTCGCGGTCTCACTCATTCTGGTCGCGCGGTTCGATCCGTCAAATCCCGATTTCCAGTTTGTCGAAAAGACTGCATGGCTTGCCAACGGCATAGGCTACCACATGGGCGTCGACGGCATTTCACTGCCGTTCGTGATCCTCACCACCGCGCTGATGCCGTTCTGTATTCTGGCTAGCTGGAAGTCCGTCACGCTGCGCGTGCGCGAATACATGATGGCGTTTCTGTTTCTTGAGACGCTGATGATCGGTACATTCTCTGCGCTCGATCTCGTGCTGTTCTATCTGTTCTTCGAGGGCGGTCTCATTCCGATGTTTCTTATCATCGGTGTGTGGGGTGGCCCGCGCCGCGTCTATGCGAGCTTCAAGTTTTTCCTCTACACGCTGTTAGGCTCGGTCCTGATGCTGCTCGCCATCATGGCGCTGTATCTCAATGCCGGCACCACCGACATTCCGACGCTGATGCACGCCGCTGTGCCGCGCAATTTGCAGACATGGGCGTGGCTTGCGTTTTTCGCGTCGTTCGCAGTCAAGATGCCGATGTGGCCGGTGCATACGTGGTTGCCTGACGCACACGTTGAAGCTCCGACAGCTGGTTCTGTGGTTCTCGCCGCGATCCTTCTGAAGATGGGCGGTTACGGCTTCCTTCGGTTCTCGCTGCCGATGTTTCCGATTGCGTCGCATGATTTCGCGCCTTTGGTGTTCACGCTCTCTGCGATCGCTATCGTCTATACCTCCCTGGTCGCTTTGATGCAGGAAGACATCAAGAAGCTGATTGCGTACTCATCCGTCGCCCATATGGGCTTTGTCACGATGGGCATATTCGCTGGCAACACGCAGGGCGTCGCGGGTGGTGTGTTCCAGATGATTTCGCACGGCATCGTGTCAGGCGCGCTGTTCCTGTGTGTCGGGGTTGCCTACGACCGCATGCACACCCGCGAGATCGCCGCCTATGGCGGACTGGTCAATCGTATGCCGCTTTATGCTTTTGTGTTTTTGGTTTTCACGATGGCCAATGTCGGGCTACCCGGCACGTCAGGTTTCGTCGGGGAATTCCTGACGTTGCTCGGTACGTTCAAGGTTTCAATCCCGACCGCTACGGTTGCAACGCTCGGCGTGATCCTGTCGGCAGCTTACGCGCTGTGGGTGTATCGCAAGGTGGTCTTTGGCGTATTGGATAAACCGGCTCTTGCCGGAATCAAGGATCTGACGTTGCGTGAGATCGTCATTCTCGCGCCGCTGGTTTTTCTCACCATCCTGTTCGGCGTCTATCCCGCACCCGTGCTGAACATGTCGGCGGCGTCGGTGCAGCAACTCGTCAACAATTACAGCGCAGCGATCAAGGTCGTGAAGGCCGCGGCTCTGGTTCAGTAAGGCACGGATATGAATTTGGGTGTCGCAGATTATTCGCTGCTTCCGGTGTTGCCGGAAATCATGCTTGCCGTAGGTGCGATGCTGCTGCTCATGCTCGGCGCCTATCGTGGCAACGAAACGACGCAGATCGTAACCGTGCTGGCGGTCTTTTTGCTGGTCGCAACAGGAGCCTGCATCCTATTCTTGCCCGCAGGCAAGCTCACGACATTCGGCGGCAGCTTTGTCGTCGATGACTATGCACGCTTTCTGAAAATCCTCGCATTGATCGGCTCCGGCACTGCGCTGATTCTGTCGCGCGGCTATTTGGCCACCGACGCCAAAATTTTCGAATACGCCATTCTGATCATGCTCTCCACAGTCGGCATGATGGTGCTGATCTCGGCAGGCGATCTCATCACGCTTTACCTCGGCCTCGAACTGATGAGTCTTGCGCTTTACGTCGTCGCCGCCAGCCATCGCGACGACGCGAAATCCACCGAAGCGGGTTTGAAGTATTTCGTCCTCGGCGCGCTGTCGTCAGGCATGCTGCTGTACGGCGCGTCATTGATTTACGGATTTACCGGCACCGTGACCTTCACCGGCATTGCGGCGGCCGCAAAGGGCGGCAGCCTCGGCGTGCTGTTCGGCGTGGTGTTCCTGCTCGCGGGACTCTGCTTCAAGGTCTCGGCCGTGCCGTTCCACATGTGGACGCCAGACGTCTACGAAGGCGCACCAACGCCGGTAACGGCGTTCTTCGCGTCCGCCCCGAAAGTTGCGGCACTCGCGGTGTTCACGCGCGTGGCACTCACGGCATTCCCGGGTATTGTTCCGGAATGGCAGCAGATCGTCGTATTCGTCTCGATTGCCTCGATGGGGCTCGGTTCGTTCGCTGCCATCGGCCAGAAGAATCGCGCTGGTCGGACTTGCGGCCGGAACGCAGCAGGGCGCGCAGGGTGTTCTGGTTTACATCGCGATCTATGTCGCGATGACGCTCGGCACGTTCGCGTTCATCATTGCCATGAAACGCGACGGGCAGGCGGTGGAAACGATCAGCGATTTCGCAGGTCTCTCGCGCACCAATCCGGTGATGGCATTTATTTTCGCCATGCTGTTATTCTCGTTGGCAGGCGTGCCGCCGCTTGCTGGCTTCTTTGCGAAGTTTTATGTGTTTCTTGCTGCCATCAAGGCGGGGCTATTCACGCTGTCGGTGATCGGCGTGCTCGCAAGCGTGGTCGGCGCGTTCTACTATCTCACCATCGTGAAGATCATGTATTTCGACGAACCCAAGGGTGTCGTCGATCCAATGCGGATTGAATTGCGCGTCGTGCTGGGTATTGCCGGTGCGTTCACGATCCTGTTCTTCGTATACCCGGCACCTCTGGTGAACGCGGCGACAGTCGCTGCGAAGTCGCTGTTCTAGATGACATTCGCGCTCGGTTCACGGGCCAAGGCACTCGGCTATCGTCTGGAGTCGTTTGAGAGCATCGGTTCCACCAATGCAGAGGCGCTCGAACGCGCGCGCAACGGTGAGTGGGGACCGCTGTGGCTGGTCACGGACCAGCAAACCGCTGGACGCGGACGCCGCCAGCGCGCATGGATATCTCCGCCGGGAAATCTCGCAGCCACCATTGTCGAGACGATCGACGTGCAGCCGCCGGTTGCCGCGACCCTTGGTTTTGCAGCGGGCCTTGCTCTTGAAGCAGCACTGCGGACGGTGAGCATGGAATCGGTGATGAGATTGTCTGGTTCGGCTGCTGGAAAATTTGTTTTGAAATGGCCTAACGACGTTCTGGTTGGTCGCGAGAAGCTCGCTGGTATTTTGCTGGAGGCAGAAACCGTCGGCGACAAGTTTTCGGTCGCGGTCGGCATGGGCACCAACATCGTCTCGGCGCCTGAAGGCACGCCGTATCCGGCGACATCGCTGGCGGGGCTCGGCATCAAATCCGATGCCGGCGACCTGTTCATGGCATTGTCGGACTCATGGGCTGAGTTTCGCGGCATCTGGGACAACGGCAGAGGCTTCACAGACATTCGTCCGATGTGGCTGGAGCGTGCGGCCGGTCTCGGCGAACCCGTTTCCGTTCAATCGGGCGGCGCGCCCATCGAAGGCATTTTCGAGACCATCGACGACACAGGCTGCATGATCCTGGCCAAAAGCGACGGCAAACGGATTCCGATTGCGGCAGGCGATGTGTATTTCGGCGCGGTTCGATCTTCGGGAGCCGCCTGATGTCGCGCCCGGATGAACTCACCTTTGCACCCTTGGGGGGTGTCGGCGAGATCGGGATGAATCTGTCGATCTACGGAATCGGCAATCGTCATCAGCGCAGCTGGCTTGCGGTCGATCTCGGCGTCTCGTTCGGCAACGAAGAGCATTTGCCGGGCATTGACGTCATCATGCCGGACATTCGGTTTCTTGTAAAAGAACGCAAAAATCTTATGGGTCTGGTGCTGACCCATGCACACGAGGATCATTTCGGCGCGATCATCGATCTATGGCCGATGCTCAAATGTCCGATCTACGCGACGAAATTCAGCGCCGCGTTGTTCGAGGCGAAATGTGCGTCAGAGCGTAACCCGCCGCATATTCCGGTGACAGTGGTGCCGTCAGGCGGTCGCATCGATCTCGGCCCATTCAATGTCGAATTTATTCCGGTCGCACATTCGATCCCCGAGTCGCATGCGCTGGCGATCCGCACCTCTGCAGGACTCGTCGTTCACACCGGCGACTGGAAGATCGATCCAACGCCAATCATCGGCAAACCGACCGACGAGAAACGCCTGCGTGAACTCGGCGATGAGGGCGTGCTGGCGCTGATCGGCGATTCAACCAATGCGGTGCGGGAAGGGCGTTCTCCTTCTGAACAGGAAGTGGCGAAGAACATTGCCGATCTGGTGAAAGCCTCAAAAGGGCGCGTTGCGGTGACGACATTTGCGTCCAACGTTGCGCGTATCCGCGCCGTCGCCGATGCCGCGAAGGCGGCGGATCGCGAAGTTGTTCTCGTTGGCCGCGCGATGGAGCGCGTGGCGCAGGTTGCGCGAGAAACCGGACATCTCAACGGCGTTCAGGCATTTCGCGGCGCGGATCTTTATGGACAATTTCCGCCAGACAAGGTGCTGGCGCTGTGCACCGGCAGCCAGGGCGAACCGCGCGCCGCGCTCGCGCGCATTGCCAATGACGATCATCCGCAGGTCACGCTCAATCGCGGCGACAGCGTTATCTTTTCCTCGCGTACCATTCCGGGGAACGAGAAGGCAGTCGGTGCGATTATCAACGGCCTTGTGTTGCAAGGCGTTGAGGTCATCACCGACCGGACGCATATGGTTCATGTGTCGGGTCATCCCCGGCGGGACGAGTTGCGCGACATGATTTCGTGGGTGCGGCCGCAGCTTCTGATCCCGGTGCATGGCGAGCCGCTGCATCTGTCCGAACACGCCAAGCTCGCGCGTGCGTGCGGCGTGCCGAAAGTACTGGTCTGCAAGAACGGTGATCTGGTGCGATTGGGTCCGGGCGACCCAGCGATCATTGAGGAGTTGCCTTCCGGTAAAATCTACAAGGACGGCAATATCCTGGAATCCGAGAAAGCGCGTGCCGTCACCGAGCGGCGGCGGCTGGCGTTTGCGGGGGCTGCGTTCGTCGCCATTGCGGTCACGGAAAAGGGCGATCTCGCAGACGATCCAGAGGTTGATCTCGTCGGCATTCCGGAAAAGAATAGAGAAGGCGAAGTCATCGCGGACGATGTATTCGATATCGTCGTCTCGACAGTCGAGAGCCTGCCGCGCGCAAAACGCCGCGACCCGGATGCGATCGCCGAATCCGTGCGTCGCGCGGTGCGCGCCGAGATCAACGATCAGTGGGGCAAGAAGACGCTCTGCTATGTTCACGTACTGATGGTGTGATAATGCTAGGCCGGCTCAACCACGTTGCGATTGCAGTCAAAGATGCCAAAAAGGCTGCGCGCATTTATGGCAAGGCGTTCGGCGCGGAGATTTCCGATGCTGTGCCGTTGCCGGAGCACGGCGTTATCACCGTGTTTGCGACGCTCCCCAACACCAAGATCGAATTCATCCAGCCGCTGGGCGAGGATTCGCCGATCGCGAAATTCGTCGAGCGCAATCCGGACGGCGGCATCCATCATATCTGCTACGAGGTGCCGGAGATCATCGCCGCACGCGACAAGCTTATTGCCGAAGGCGCCCGCGTGCTCGGCGACGGCAATCCGAAGATCGGCGCGCACGGCAAGCCCGTGCTGTTCCTGCACCCGAAGGATTTCTCCGGCGCGC
>JAPLPA010000305.1:0-12641 GCA_026400415.1 Afipia sp.
CAGAAGTCGTTCCAGAAGTCTTTGTCGTCGCCGGCGGCGTTGTCGAGCCGGGTGGTGAGCAGCATCACGCGGCCTTTCCCGAAGTCCCGTTCCACCAGCGCCGGCGTGCCCTGTTCGCCGACGTACTTCGCCAGCACGTCCGCGTTCCCTGCCCCGAGCGTGCGGTGCTTCGCGGTGATGCGCCGGTTGCGGAAGATGTCGACGTCGCCCCGCTTCTGCCAGTCGCGGATCGGGGCGAAGAACTGCGGGCGGAGGTCGGCCTCCTCGTCGATCTTCCACGGCCGGCCGAACGGCCACTCCTTCAGCTTGTCGAAGGCCTTCACCTCGCCGAGCGAGGCGGGCAGCAGGCCGAGCTTCTCGTAGGCGGCGGGGCGGTTGGCGTCGGTCTCGGAGTTCGGGCCGTCCGGGGCGAGCAGCACCTTCCCGCCGCCGGTCACGTAGTCCCGCAAACTCTGGGCGAACGGCTTCGGGTCGGCGACGGCGATGACGGCCACCATTTCGAACGGGGCGAGCGTCTGCACGGCGTCGGGCGTCTTCACCTCGCAGTCGAACTCCTGCGGGCCGAAGTTGTGGGCGTCTTGCCAGAAGGTCACGTCGGACGGACGGTCGGCGATGGCCAGGATTCGCCGGCGGGCCTGCACCTCGAACGTGAACAGCCGCTCGTTGTCGAACGGCAGGGCGTCCCGCTTCGCCTTCAGCCCACTCACGTCCCGCGCGTCCCAACTCGCGGCCGTGCCGTCGCCGAACACGGCGCGAAGGGTGCGGACGTCAAGATTTCATCGCTTATTTCGGTGCAGAAGCTGATCTCGTGCTCACAATCGGATTCGATTGAGCAGGTGAGTCAGGTGATGACGGAAAACCATATCCGCCATCTTCCCGTTCTCGAGGACGGTCGGCTCGTCGGCATTATCAGCATTCGCGACGTGGTTGTGGCGCATGAGAGTGCCGCAGGATCAAGCGTCCAGCCGGCACTGGCCTGACAGTTTCGAAACGCCAATTCGTATCAGTTGTTGTTCGACGCCACGTCGTTGCCGGAGAACAGGTCAGTCACAACCGAACCAAGACCTGCCATGTTGGCAATGACGAGGACGGTCGACTTCTGATCATCGCTCAGCTGGGTAACTAACGGCAGAGCCGCAGCCTTGAGCTGCTCAACCTCCGCGACTTGGGCGTCGACTTTTCCGTCGGTCGATTTTTTCAAATTCTTCCGATACTCGACGGCGCGTTCGCTCAACCCGCGCAGCGCTTTTTCGACTGCCGGCCAGTAACGTTCCTGTGCAGCCGTCAGCGAGAGACGTTGTTTGATGCCAGCGATCTGCAAATCGCTAAGCAGCGCACGGCCTGCGCGCTCGATCTTTGCGACAATTTTCGTCTTGGGAGCCGGCAGCGAACGTCAACGCTCGCCAGTTGCAAGGCCGGAGCTGCGGACGGCTGTGGCTCGGCAACGATCGATTGAGGGTCAGGCTCAATTCTGGCCAGTGACAGAACAGCCGAATCTTGCTCGGCAGGCCTTGAAGCGACGACATCGCGGTCGCGCTTCGCGTCACGATTGGATGTTTGAATTGTATTGGTAATAACGGAGCTGGACTTGGCAAAGGCAGCTTCTGCGCTGCGCAGGAACAGTTCATCTCCCACTTTCCATCCCGAAAAAGCCGCGAGGCCACCGGCGCCGCAAATCAGCAATATGGTGGTGGTTTTGGTCGCCAAGCTATTGTCTCGACTGTCAGGGGCCGCAGCGCCAGGATGTTATGCGGGGCGATTATGGCGTCCCAAGTTCGGGAATATGTCAGGACTTAGCCCAGAGATACGAATATAGGGTAAACGGAATCTTAATGAGCCGATTGGCGAGGGAACCGACATGAGCGATCCAAAGGCACGAACGGCTCACGGTCAGGCTCAATTCGAGAAAAAGCAGATTGCGGCGCGTGAAGGCGAGAAGGCCATGGCGCACTACGATGCTCAGGGACGTGCCGCGCGCACCAACATGGAAAAGCTGAAGGCGCTGCGTCTTGCCAAGGAAGCCGCGGATGCTCTGATTGCGCCTGCTGCCAAACAGGTCAAGACGAAGAAAAAAACTGCGAAAGCCGCGACAGCGCCCAAGCTTTCCGAATGGCTGGAAGGCCAAAAAAAGGGCGGCCGCGGAATCTAAGCGGCGGGATATTTCAGTCGCGTGGAGCAAGACATTTGACGACGGTTTTCGATTTTTCCGCGACGGCGCTCGATGGGCGCGATGTGCCGCTCAGGCAGTTCGAAGGGCAGGCACTCTTGATCGTCAACACTGCAAGCGCCTGCGGGTTCACGCCGCAATATGAAGCGCTGGAGCAACTCTATAAAACGTATTCGGCGCGCGGATTTTCCGTACTCGGATTTCCCTGCAATCAGTTCGGCAATCAGGAGCCGGGAGATGCGCGCACCATCGCGAATTTCTGCTCGCAGAATTACAGTGTGACGTTTCCATTGTTTGCAAAGATTGACGTCAACGGCGACCAAGCGCATCCGCTCTATGATTTTCTCAAAAATGAAAAACCTGGTCTGCTCGGCTCGAAAGCGATCAAATGGAACTTTACAAAGTTCATCGTTGACCGGTACGGAAAGGTCGTGGCGCGGCACGCCCCGACGACCAGTCCCGTTGCGCTGACGCGCGAGATCGAAAATCTGCTGAAGCCGGAATAATCAGGACCGATACGATGACCGATACACCCAACGTCACTTCGACCGACACTTTGCCGGATCGCCTCTCCAGCGACCCGCGAAGCCCATTCTACAACGCCGAGATTCTGGCACGCGATGTCGGCATCCGCTTCAAGGGCGTCGAGAAAAATAATGTCGAGGAGTATTGCGTAAGCGAGGGATGGGTTCGCGTGACGGCGGGCTCGTCTAAAGATCGTTTCGGCAATCCGCTGACCATCAAGCTGACGGGGCAGGTCGAACCTTATTTTCGCGAAGCCAAATAAAATCCGCGAAGCGAAGTCACCCGCCTAGCGCGTGACGATCAGATAGCCGCCGACCACAAGTATCACCGCGAGCGTGATGATAATGCCAAGCACAGCGGCGATAATCGCGCCGAGGCCGTGCGTGTCGAGCCAGTTCTGAATTGCATTTCCTACTTTCATTGCGTCACTTTAGACGGCGCGCCGAAACACTGCAAACCGGCCTTCAAAATCAGGATTTATCGACCACTTCCGTGGACGGACGGTCGGAGCCGCGCGCGGTCTCCTCGTGCCATTTGCCCTTGCTGTCCTCAAATTGAATTTCCTCGGTGTTGCCGGGGACGCGTTGCTCGGCGGCGGCCCTTTCGGCTGCCGCGTGAGCTGCGGCATGCGTCGGATAGGTTTCCGAGAACACCTTGTTGAATTTGTAAGCCCAGCCGCCATCGTGCTCGACAATTTCATAAACGACTTTCGTCATGCGTGGATTCCTTTGTGCCGACAACGCGGGCTTGGGGGCGTTTGTTCCGTGCACCTTACACAGTGAGTCAGACGATGTCGCGTAACACTGTCGCGATAATCTTGCGCTCCTCAGCCGTGAGCGAGGCTTGCGGCGCGATCGGGTTGCCGACCGCATAGCCCTGGCTTTCAAGTCCGGCCTTGATGCAGGCCGCGAGGTTGAACCGGGCGAACACCTCGTTGACGCGCCATAATTTACGCTGAAGCGCCATTGCGTCATCCCAGCGCTTGGCCTTGCAAAGCTCATATAGCTTCACGCTTTCACGCGGTACGATGCAGGCGGGTCCCGCCATCCAGCCGACGCCGCCGATCAGCATGACCGCAGCGGGAATATGCGCAGAGGCAGAAAAAACCTTGAGTCGGTCGCCGCAGCGATTTGTAATCGAGAGCAGCCGTCCCGTATTGTTCGAGGCATCCTTGATGTATCGAATCCGCGGATGCTCGGCGAGCCGGGCGATCACGTCGAGAGTTAAATCCGATTTCTGGAATTGTGGATTGGTGTAGATAACCACCGGAATATCGACGGCGTCGGCGATGGCGCGGAAGTATGATTCGATCTGCGCGTCCTTGACCGGGAAATAGGATTCCAGAATCGCCAGAATGCCGTCGGCACCGAGTTGCTGATAGGACTTTGCCTGCGCGACCGCGTCTGTCGTTGATGTCGATGCGACGCCCGCGATAACGGGGACGCGGCGCGAAGCGGCCTCGATGGTGGCCTTCACCACGCTCGTGCGTTGCGCGCGGTCGAGATACGCGAATTCGCCTGTCGATCCCAAGGGCGTCAGCCCATGGATGCCCGCGCCAATAAGATCGTTGCACAGCTTTCCAAGAACGTCTGTTTTGATCGAGCCGTCCACCGAAACAGGTGAGACGAGATAAGGGAAAACACCGTGGAAGTCTGACATTGCAAGTTCATTCGCGAAGTGACGCCGATTAACGATTGAAGCATGTTTTGGCAGGCATTGGAAATTTCCTCATCTTCATCTGGGCGCAGGCTCGATATGCGGCACAAGATGTCGAGGCGAACGAAGCCGGTCGTGGTATGAATCGCTGATTCGGGCGCGTTTCGTTCCGCTCGCGTTCCGAAGCTTAATGAAGTCTGATTCGCCGCGCGCATCGCGTCGCGTTTTGAAACACTTCATCGCAGGAGCAAGTCCTTGAAGCAGATCGCGACCCTTCCGTTGATATTGCTACTCGCAATGCCTGCTCACGCTCAGGACGTTCCGGGCATCGAAATCTGCACGGTCGAGAAAACGATGGAGCGGCGCACGAGCTGCCTGCAGAGCAATATCGATTTCCTGAAGAAGACGATCACCAAGGCCGCGCTCGACAGTCAGCAGCGGATCGACGCCGCCAATCGTCAGGTCGATTCATTGAAGGCGACAATCGCCGGACTCCAGAAGACGCTCGAGGATCTGAAGACACAGATACAGGCGCTGGAGAAAAAGCCGGCTGCGAAATGATTTCGCGCCGCGTGACATGAGCAGCTTCGTTTACGTGCTCGGCAGTTTTCACAAAGGCCGCCATATCTCTTATGTGGGCTGGAGCAACGATGTCGCCAAGCGCCTCGCCAGGCACAATGCGGGTACAGGCGCGCGCTCTACGAAGGGCCGCGTCTGGACATTGCTGCACACCGAAGAATTTGCAACGCGAAACGAGGCCATGAGCCGCGAATGGCATCTCAAGCGCGACCGCGCTTTTCGTAAGCAACTCCTCCAGAAAATAAAATCTCGCAGCGCCAAATTGTGACGCTAGCCACGCTTGATGTGAGCCGATAGATTTCGTCCCAATGAAAACCAGCCACAAGCGCTGGAAACATTTGGGAGCAAACGATGTCCAACATGCGCGTGATCGCGACCGATCTGCAATTTCCGGAAGGTCCGGTGGTGATGCCGGACGGATCGGTCGTGCTGGTGGAAATCCGCCGCCAGACTTTGACGCGCGTGTATACCGACGGCCGCAAGGAAATTGTCGCGAAGATTCCCGGCGGTCCGAACGGTGCAGCGCTCGGTCCAGACGGCAAAATGTATATCTGCAACAATGGCGGCTTTTCATGGGTTCCGACGCGCAGCATGATCTTGCCCGGCGCGCCATCGGCGTCGGAATATATCGGCGGTTCGATTCAGCGCATCGATCTGCAATCCGGAAAGATCGAAACTCTTTTCACGCATTGCGGCGAGCATCCACTGAAAGGCCCGAACGATCTGGTGTTCGACAAGCAGGGCGGATTGTGGTTCAGCGATCTCGGCAAGCGACGTGCGCGCGATATGGATGTCGGAGCGTTTTATTACGTCAAGCCGGGCGCCAAGGAGATCGTCGAAGGCCATCACGGAATGATGCCGGCGAACGGTATCGGCCTCTCGCCGGATGAGAAGACTGTCTACGTCGCCGAGACGCCGACTGCGCGTCTCTGGGCCTTTACTGTCACGGCAGGGGAAGTGAAGCCCACGGAAGTGATCTATCGCGGTGAGCGCGGAAGACCGATCTGCGGCCTCGGCGGCTACCAGATGTTCGATTCACTTGCGGTCGAAACATCAGGCAATATTTGCGTCGCGACGCTGGTGAGCGGCAATATTTCGGTGATCGCCCCGGACGGAAAATTGATTGAGCAGATTCCGACCGGCGATCCAGTGACGACTAACATCGCCTTCGGCGGACCCGAATTGAAGACGGCTATCGAGGATGGTGCCATCGCCGACGCCGACGCCGCGTTCGGTGTCCCAACCGCATTGCGCGCGGATGCCGATCCATCCGCCGCGCGGTTTCCGCAACAAGTGGACCGTTAGATTCGGGTTGGGATCGGCGACCACATTCTGCAACGGTCGCGCTATGCCGTGGGTCCAGTCGGCAGGACCAAGGACGGCCGACAAACTCTCTGACGAAGCGCCCGCGATGATCGGCGCCGTCTGGCGAAACCATGCAACGCCGTCGCCGATGCGGCTTTCCATTGCATCCATCATCCACCGCCTGCCGTGAAACGATTTGATCGTGCGCGTTGGATATTTCGAAGGGTCGATATTCGTCGGCGTCGTTTTTGGAATCTCAGGCGTTTCGACACGGCGGTCATTGATAAAGGTAATTCGCGCGGTTGCGCATGGATCGGAATGGACGTCTGCATATAGAGTATTGTCGATGACGTTGACGCGACCGCCTTCGCGCAGGGGCAAGATTTGCGTGCGCAGAGACGACATCGGAGTCGGCTTCAAAAATGAAACCGTTACGCTGATCGCAGCGCCCCATTTTCGTGCGTCAGCGAGCGCCTCAACCTCTGCGGTCAAAAGGCTGGCAATCGCGCCGCCTTGCAGTCCGCTGAATGGACCTGCCGCCAATGCCGAGGGTTGCCAAAATCCCGGCGTGTCACCGTGTCTGAAGATTGCGCCTGACGCGCTCATACCTCGCGGCGGCTAAGGAAGGCGAGCCGTTCGAACAGGTGTACGTCCTGCTCGTTTTTGAGCAACGCACCATGCAGCGGCGGAATGAGCTTGCGCGGATCGCGTTCGCGCAACTGCTCGACGGTCATCTCCTCGTTCAGCAATAATTTAAGCCAGTCGAGAAGTTCGGACGTCGAAGGCTTCTTTTTTAGGCCCGGCACGTCGCGCACCTCGAAGAAGATCTTCATTGCTTCGGCGACGAGCCGTTTCTGAATACCGGGGAAGTGGACGTCCACGATGGCCTGCATCGTGTCGATGTCGGGGAACTTGATGTAGTGGAAAAAACAGCGGCGCAAAAACGCGTCCGGCAATTCCTTTTCATTATTCGACGTGATCATGATGATTGGGCGCTGTTTCGCCTTGATGGTCTCGCCGGTCTCGTAGACGTGGAATTCCATCCGATCCAGTTCGAGCAGCAGGTCGTTCGGAAATTCGATATCGGCCTTATCGACCTCGTCGATGAGCAGCACCGGCCGCTTCTCGCTGGTAAACGCATCCCACAATTTGCCGCGCTTGATGTAGGTGGAAATATCCGACACGCGCGGATCGCCGAGCTGACTATCACGAAGACGCGACACCGCGTCGTATTCGTAAAGGCCTTGCTGCGCTTTCGTTGTTGACTTGATGTGCCAGGTCAGCAGCGGCGCATCGAGCGCCTTGGCGACTTCCTCGGCCAGCACGGTCTTGCCGGTGCCGGGTTCGCCCTTCACGAGCAGCGGGCGCTCAAGGACGATCGCGGCGTTGACTGCAATTTTCAAATCGTCAGTGGCGACGTAATTTTTTGTGCCGGTAAATTTCATCGTACGAACGCCCTTGCGGCCTGATTGAGTCATCTTGTTTCAAACAAGAAACGACCGCCGTCTCAGGCGGTCGCGTCCGAAATCGTTTAGTGCTTTAAGCGCGCCGGAGCAAACCAATAACGACAAGCACGATAACGGCACCGATCATGGCGTTGATGATTTCACCGACCATGCCTGCACCGAGCCGAACGCCAAGCTGAGGCAGCAGCCAGCCCGCCACGATTGCGCCCACGATGCCGACAACAATGTTACCGAGAATGCCGAAGCCGAAGCCTCGAACGACCAAACCGGCCAACCATCCTGCGATGGCACCGACGATAATCCAGGCAATAATACCCATGAGCGACCCTCAATGTTCAATCACGACTCGGATGGCCGTGCAGGCGAAGCTTAGTTGAATCAGGGTTCCGGTCCAGCGGGGACCGCGCAGATTTCAGGCAGCAGTCCTGCGTTGCACTGCATTAGTTGCTGGGGGCGAACCCTTGACGCTCGGCCTCTCATGAGCAAATTAGACCCATGTTCCTGCAATTTTTCACATCGCTGCGCGACGCGCAGGTGCCAGTCACGTTGCGCGAGTACCTCACTCTGATGGAGGCGCTGAACGCCAACTTGGCCGACCAGACAGTGGAAAATTTTTACTATCTGTCACGCGCCTCGTTGGTGAAGGACGAGCGCAATCTCGACAAGTTCGACCGCGTGTTTGGAACGGTCTTCAAGGGACTCGAGAGCCTGCTCGATGCGATGGAGAAGGCGGAGATCCCGGCCGAGTGGCTGCGCAAGGCCGCCGAGAAATATCTTACCGAGGAAGAGAAGAAGCAGATCGAGGCGATGGGCTGGGACAAGCTCATGGAGACCTTGAAGAAGCGGCTCGAAGAACAGAAGAAGCGCCACGAGGGCGGCAGCAAGTGGATCGGTACCGGGGGCACCTCGCCATTCGGTGCAAACGGCTACAATCCCGAAGGCATCCGCATCGGCCAGGACAAGAACCGCAATTTCTCGGCTGTGAAAGTCTGGGATCGCCGCGAGTTCAAAGACCTCGACGGCAACGTCGAACTTGGAATCCGTAACATTAAGGTGGCGTTGCGGCGGCTGCGTAAATTCGCCCGCACCGGCGCGCCCGATGAACTCGATCTTGATACGACGATCAAGGAAACCGCGAACCACGGTTACCTCGATGTTCACATGCGGCCTGAACGCCGCAACGCCGTGAAAGTTCTGATTTTCTTCGACATCGGCGGGTCGATGGATGGCCACATCGCGCAGGTCGAGGAATTGTTTTCGGCTGCGAAAACTGAATTCAAGCACATGGAATATTTCTACTTCCACAATTGCCTTTATGAAGGCGTGTGGAAGCAAAACAGACGGCGCTTCTCGGATCGCACGCCGACATGGGACATTCTGCATAAATACCCGCATGACTATAAGGTCGTGTTCGTCGGCGATGCGTCGATGTCGCCATATGAGATCGTCGTGCCGGGCGGCTCGGTCGAACACGTCAATGAGGAGCCG
The DNA here is from genome assembly GCA_026400415.1 of Afipia sp. GTDB lineage: Bacteria > Pseudomonadota > Alphaproteobacteria > Rhizobiales > Xanthobacteraceae > Afipia. Next base: position 9,187 of record JAPLPA010000305.1, read on the forward strand.
GGGTCGGTGTGGCTGGAGCGCGTGACGCGGACCTATCCGCACGCGATCTGGCAGAACCCCGTCGCCCGCAAGCATTGGGACTATTCGGAATACACCACCATCATCCGCCGCCTGTTCAACGAACGCATGTTCCCGCTGACGCTTGAGGGACTGGACGGGGCGATGAAGGAACTGACGCGATAATTTTCTTACTCACAGCCGGACACACTCATGCCCCAGAACATCACACGCAGCGTCCAATCGATGCTCGACGAGGCCAACGCGCAGGTCGAGACCATGAGCGCCGCCGACGTCATCGCGGCAGCTCAGGCCGAGAACGTGGTGCTTGTCGACATTCGCGACCCGCGCGAGCTTGAGCGCGATGGACGAGTCCCCGGTGCGTTCCATTGCACACGCGGGATGCTCGAATTCTGGATTGATCCGAAGTCGCCTTACGCCAAGCCGGTGTTTCAGGAAGACAAGAAATTCATTTTCATGTGCGCAGGCGGACTGCGCTCGGCGCTCGCGGCGAAAACCGCGCACGACATGGGGCTGAAGCCCGTCGCGCATCTCGGCGGCGGATTTGCGGCGTGGCGCGATGCCGGCGGTTCTGTGCAGGCGTTCGTTCCGAAAGACAAGAAATGACCGATCCCCTCGTTTCTACCGAATGGCTTGCCGATCATCTGAACGACGCGAATGTCCGCGTACTCGACGCGACGTTCAAGTTGCCCGGCGTGCTGCCGTTGCCGAAAGATGATTTTCTCAACGCGCATATTCCAGGTTCAGTGTTCTTCGATGTCGATGCGGTGTCGGATCACACAAGTTCGTTGCCGCACATGTTTCCGAGCGCAGAACAATTCGGCCGCGATGTAGGCAACCTAGGCGTCGGCAATGACGACACGATTGTTGTCTACGATGCGGGTGGATGGGTCGCGGCGCCGCGCGCATGGTGGATGTTCCTGTCGTTCGGCCACAAAAAAATTCACGTACTCGACGGCGGCTTGAAGAAGTGGCTTGCAGAAGGCCGCCCCATCGAGAAGGGCGAGGCGAAACCCGGCAATCTCGAATCCAAAGCCGAGCAGGTGATCGACGCACGTCCCGCTGGGCGTTTCGACGGCAGCGTTGCGGAGCCGCGTGCGGGTTTGCGCGGTGGGCATATTCCGGGCAGCCGCAGCGTGCCTTATGCCGGTTTGTTCGATGCGACGACGGGCGCTATGAAATCACCCGATGAGTTGCTCAAAGCATTCTCGAATGCTGGCGTCGATTTGAAAAAACCTATCGTCACCAGTTGCGGGTCAGGTGTGTCGGCCGGTGTGCTGACGCTAGCGCTCTACCGGCTCGGCGTTGCCGACTCGGCCCTCTACGATGGCTCGTGGTCAGAATGGGGAGTTGGCGGCGGCCCGCCGGTTGCGACCGGTCCCGCTTGACGCGGTTTGGTCCGGCGCATCGAAACCAGTGAACGGCGAATTCGAACTGGCCACCGACTGCTGCGGCTGAATCGTCACCTGCGTGCGCGCGCTCCAATGTCGTATCAGCTTTGCGTTTCGAATGTTCCGCGCACGCTTCGCTCGTCGCACGCGTGGCTTAGTTACTTCGTCCGGTTTTGTGGTTTCTTCAGTTGCGGATTTTTCGGCGACGATGGCTTTTTCAGTCGCTTGCGTATCGACGCTGGCCATCTTTGCGTCGCTGGATTTTTTGCTATCGGGTTTTGTGGTTTCGGCCTGCTTCGGGGCGGGCGGTTCAACACGCAACAGCGCCAATGTTGGCCTACCGGAATCGACCGCAGGCATCAGCGGCTGTTGGGCCGCGCGCCAGGATGGAATGCCGACGAATTCCTCATGCGCAGAGCGGAGCAAAGCCGCAGCCCCGAGCCCGAAGATCAGCACTGAAGCCGACAGCACGAAGGTGGCGAACAGAATCCGAAATCCGGGAAGCATGTTGTGTATCTTTTCGTGTCCTGGCTTCGCCGGAGGCGAAGCTGTCTCGTCGTACGCAATGCTGGCGATACGCTTTGACGCTCACGGAACACTTCCGATTCGCCGGCTTGCGGGGCGTGCCGCGCGGCGAATCAGGCAAAAATAAGAATACTCCAAACCGCCAAGGACGCTTGAAAAAAGTTCGGAGGATCAAATACATCGCCGCAGCGCGGGAACCTCTGTCGGGCGTCGGGAATCTCTCGAAAAAGTAACGTCCGGAGGCCCGGTTTTTCGACAAATGTCTTGAATGTGCCGCTATCCTGCGCGAATTGCCGTTAACGTTGCGGTGTGGGGTTCACACTATACAAGGGGCATGATGTTCAATCGTCTGTCGGTGATGACTGCGTTTTTTTCAGCAGGTGTGGCCGCCGTGCCGCTGACCGCGACGCTTTCTCTTGCCCAATCCTACCCACCTCCTCCGGGATATTCGCAACCGCTCCAGACGGTGCCGGGCGGCTATGCCCCCGATGCGCGTGGCGCTCCGGATTTCGATCTTCTCGAGGATGACGAAGCGCCAGGCCGCCGTGGCGATGTCGGATTGTCGCCTCCGGGTTATCAGCAGCAGCCGTCGAACAACTATCAGAACCAGCCGCGCACTTACGAACAGCAGGGCTATACGGGTCCGATCTTGTCACCGGACGATCCGCGCTATGGCCGGCCTTCCGGTCAGCCTGTCGCACCTGCCTATTCGGATCGCGGCCAGCCGCAGCAGCAATATGGCGCGCCGCAGGATGGCGGCATGCGTCCGCCGGGTTCGATTGATAACAATTCGAGCGCTGCCGTGCCGCAGCAGCCGAATGTCGTCGGCGCTGACGGCAAGCAGACATCGGTCATGGCTTTGCCTGCGTCCGAGCAACCTGAAACCGGGCCGCGCAAGGAACTCGATCCGCGCCTGAAACGTCAGGAAGTGAACTATCCGACCAAGGAGCCCGCCGGCACCATCATCGTCGATACGCCGAATACGCAACTCTATTACATCCTCGGCAATGGCCGCGCGGTGCGCTACGGCGTGCGCGTCGGACGCGACGGCTTCACATGGACCGGCGTGCAGAAGATCACCAAGAAGGCCGAGTGGCCCGATTGGCATCCGCCGACCGAGATGATTGAGCGCCAGCCTTATCTGCCGCGCTTTATGGCCGGTGGCGACGGCAATCCACTCGGCGCGCGCGCGATGTATCTTGGCGCGACTGTCTATCGCATCCACGGCACCAATCAGCCATCGACCATCGGCAAGTTCGTCTCCTCGGGCTGCATCGGCATGTTGAATGAAGACGTCACCGATCTGTTCGATCGCGTGAAGGTCGGCACCCGCGTCGTCGTGCTGCCGGGTGGCAAACCGCCGGATGTCACCGCATCAACACAGCCGGGACCGAACACTCCTTACCAGCCGCAGAACGCCGGCACTGCGCCGTATCAGGGCCCTGCGACTGGCGGTCCACCCGTTGCAAATGGCGGTGGACCTGTGAATGCGCCGCGCCCCAACACCGCGATGGGCGTTCC
>JAPLPA010000305.1:12655-12999 GCA_026400415.1 Afipia sp.
CGCCGCTCCCGGCCCCGGTCGTCGTTCGCTAATTCAATTTTAAGACGAATTGAAAAGCCCAGCGCAAGCTGGGCTTTTTTGTCGCGAACAACATGCTGGCCTGTGCGTTGTCGACCCAGTATTTAGGCGACGAACGAGGGAGAACTTTAATGAGCAAGAACAAAAGCACGATCTGCGTTTGGTACGACAAGGATGCGGAGGAAGCCGCGCGTTTTTATGCGAGCGTGTTTCCGGACAGCAAAGTCAACGCCGTGCACAAGGCGCCGAGCGATTATCCCTCCGGCAAGAAAGGCGGCACCATCACGGTGGATTTCACCGTGTGCGGCATTCCCTACATCGGACTC
>JAPLPA010000484.1 GCA_026400415.1 Afipia sp.
GCACCAACGGTACTTTCAATCCCGATCAATGGATGGAGCCGAAAGAGCAGCGCAAGGTCGATGATTTCATCGTCTTTGCGATGGCGGCGGCGACGCAGGCGCTCGACGACGCCAACTGGCATCCGAGCACTGAGGATGAGCGTTGCCGCACCGGCACCATGATCGGTTCCGGCGTTGGCGGCATCGAAGGCATCGGCGAGGCGGCCGTGATTCTGAAAGAGCGTGGCCCGCGCAAGATGTCGCCGTTCTTCATTCCCGGACGCCTCATCAATCTTGCGTCGGGGTATGTCTCGATCAAGCACGGCCTCAAGGGTCCGAACCACGCTGTTGTCACTGCGTGTTCGACCGGCGCACACGCCATTGGCGATGCCAGCCGTCTCATCATGTTCGGCGATGCCGATGTGATGGTGGCGGGCGGTGCCGAATCCGCAGTCAATCGGCTTGCGATGTCGGGCTTCTGCGCGATGCGCGCGATGTCCACTAAGTATAATGACAATCCGACGATCGCGTCGCGACCCTACGACAAGGATCGCGACGGCTTCGTGATGGGCGAGGGCGCAGGCGTTGTGATCCTCGAGGAATACGAGCACGCCAAAAAGCGCGGCGCGAAGATCTACGCGGAAATCGTTGGCTACGGCGCGACTTCCGATGGCTACGACATGGTCGCACCGGCCTCCGATATCGACTACATCAATTCGCATGGAACTTCGACGCCGCTCGGCGACGAGATCGAGCTAGGCGCTGCACAGCGGCTGCTCGGAAATGCGGCATCGAAAGTGTCAATGTCGTCCACAAAGTCGTCGACCGGACATCTGCTTGGAGCAGCAGGCGCGATTGAAGCGATTTTCTGCGTTCTGGCAATCCGCGACAATATCGCACCGCCGACGATCAATCTCGATAATCCGTCGGTTGAAACGGCCATCGATCTGGTGCCGAACAAGGCGCGGCCCCGCGAGATTAATGTCGCGCTGTCGAACTCGTTCGGGTTCGGTGGAACCAACGCGTCGCTTGTGGTGCGGCGTCTTGCGAACTGAACTTTCGAGATGACCTTCACGATTTTGCCGAATTCGGTCATAATTTCCGACATTGGCGCGGGCATAAGGCTTGCTTGTTGAGAATCCCCGAATCTATCGGGAGCGCGGCTGAGAATCTGCCGCTTTGGGAATTTAGGTTGTTGCGATGAGTCAAAGACCGCCGATTTCGCCGCGCAGCCCTCGCGCGGCACTTGAACCGGAGCAAATGCCTCGACCTCCGCTGCGCTCGGAGCGCGCGCGAAACCCTTTCGTCATGATCGGCAACGCCATCATGACGCTGCTGATTATCTCAATGATCGTGGTTGGCGCCGTATTTTTCTACGGCAAGCAGATCATTGAGGCGAAGGGTCCGCTCACCGAGGACAAGATCGTCAACATTCCGCCGCGCGCCGGCATGACGGATATCGACGATATCCTGCTGCGCAACGGCGTCATCACCGCTGACCGCTGGACCTTCATCGGTGCTGTCGTCGCGCTCAATGCGCGGGCGGGCCTGAAGTCCGGCGAATATCTGTTCCAGAAGGGCGCTACTCTGCGCGACGTCATCAACACCGTCGTCGATGGCAAGGTGGTGCAGCATTCCATCACGATTCCCGAAGGTCTGACCTCCGAGCAGATCGTCGCCCGTTTGCAGGACAACGACATTTTCAACGGTTCGC
>JAPLPA010000534.1:0-2847 GCA_026400415.1 Afipia sp.
ACAGGCGATATCGCCGGACTCCAAATGGACGTCGTGAACCTTCCCCGTGACGCCCCAATTTTCGCGAAAGCGATTCCACTCGCGCCGAAACAGGTGATGAAAACCTTCGGCACCCTTCGGCTCATAACCTTCAATGAAAAAAACGCGCCGCTGGCGGATCTGCACGTGTCAGGACTTCCTGCTTTTCGATGTCTTGGCTTTTCGCTTCTTCGTCTTTTTCCTGGAGGCCTTCTTGGAAAAGGACTTTGATTTTTTCGCGGGCGCTTTCTTACCTTCACGGCGGGCTTCGGAAAGACCTATTGCGATGGCCTGCTTGCGACTCGTCACCTTCTTACCCGAACTTCCGCTGCGCAATGTGCCTTTTTTGCGCTTCTTCATCGCGCGCTCAACCTTTGCTGCCGAACCTTTGGAATATTTCCGCGCCATCGCGTGTCCTCCGATTTTTGCCTCTGAGCATAAGCGACGACAAATCGACCGGTTCCGTGGCGTTCTTGCGCATAGCTTAGGGATCGTTGCGTTCCCACTGCGCGATATGACGCAGCGCAAGGATCAATTGGGCCTGCTCAGCCGTTGCTCGCAGTGACGATCCAGATCGATCCGCCGAGCAGCACCTGGTTGCCGATCAGATGCGTTGCCAAAGCCTCGCGGATCGACTTGGTTGCCGCAGCAACGAGATCGGGTGGTTGATCTTGTAATGCGCGGCTTGCCGGACCGATGGCAAGCACGGTTGTGAGCGCAGCGTCGAGGCCTTGACCAACCGCAATGTCGAATTTGAGATCGGCGCTTTCTAAGGCGATCGACGAGAAGCCGGCATCGCCCAGAACTTTCTTGACACGATCTTCGCTCGCAAATGAAAACGGGCCGGGGTCTTCGGGCTTCACTTCAGGAAGCTTAGGCACATGCTTGTAGGCTTCCTGCAATGCCAGCATCAGCATTGGATTTTCGCGCGGCGTGCGCCAGCATGCGAAGATCAACCGTCCTTTCGGAGCGAGCGCCTTGCGCATATTTGCAAATGAAAGTTCGGGCTCTGCAAAGAACATCACGCCAAAACGCGAAAACAGCATGTTCACGCTTGCTGGTTTGAAGGCGTAGACGGTGGCATCGGCCAGCACGAATTCGATTGGAGCCCCCGGCGGCGTAAGTTCGCGGGCGCGAGCCAGCATCGGTGCAGAAATATCGATGCCCGTGATGTGTCCGGTGACTCCGGTTTGTTTTGCAAGGTCGAAAGATGTCGCCCCGCAACCGCAACCGACATCGAGGATGCGGTCGCCGGGCTTGATCCCGGCACGATCAATAAGAATTTTTGAAACCGGAGCCAGAACGGCATCCTGCACCTTCTGCTGGTCGGTCCAGTGCTTCCCGCCCAGCCCATTCCAGTATGTGGCTTGGTCGGTGTTTCGGTCGTCCATTGCTGGCAATGTCATGGGTGCTGCTCCGCTGAGACGTTCTCTTTATGCCAGTTCATCGTGTGCCGACAGCCTACCGCTGCGGAGCCCCAAAATATCGTCATATCCTATGGAACCAACTGTAGTCATTGGCAGTTTAAACAGGTTAGGGCAGGTTTATTGTCGGCTGGGGTTCAGCCACCGCGCCGTCGATCGTTGTTGATGCTGGATACCAAGCGATCAGTCAGTCCAGACTTTCTGGCCGGCGAGATGGGTGCATTGATGCGCTCTCATGACTGGCTGTCTACACCCTTGGGTCCGCCTGAAGCATGGCCACAGAGCCTGCGGACATCGGTTCGAATTCTCCTCAATACGCAGCATCCGATGTTCATCTGGTGGGGTCCGGAGCTGATTCAAATTTATAACGATGCCTATAGCCGGACGATGGGGCCGGAACGCCATCCAAGCGCGCTTGGTCAACGCGGTCAGGAATGCTGGGCGGAAATTTGGCCGATCATCGGTCCTCAGATCGAACAGGTGATGAACGGCGGCGGAGCGACCTGGCACGAGAACCAGCTTGTGCCGATGACGCGCTTCGGCAAAGTCGAGAACGTTTACTGGACTTACGGTTACAGCCCGATTGACGAAGGCAACGGAATCGGCGGCGTGCTGGTGATTTGCCGGGATGTGACCAGCGACAATCTCGCCAGAGAAGCGCTACGAGAACGTGAGGCCGAACTCGCGCGCGTCCAGCAGATCGGTCAAATTGGCGGGTTGGAAGTCGACCTGCGAGATGGTTTTCGCAACCACCGTTCGCCGGAATATCTCATCGTGCACGGTCTGCCGCCGGAGGCGGCCAACGAAACGCATGAAGACTGGGTGCGTCGCATTCATCCCGAGGATCGTGAAGCGACGGAAAAGTTGTTTCGAGATGCGGTCAAAAGCGGCGTGCGCGACTATTCCGTGCGCTATCGCATCATCCGGCCAAGCGACGGTGAAGTGCGTTGGATTTCAGTCAAGTCGTACATCGAACGCGATTCCGAAGGCAGGGCGATCCGTTTGGTCGGCGCGCATACGGACGTCACTGATTTCGTCAATGCTGAAAAAGCGGTTCGCGAAAGCGAAGAGGAATTCCGAACGCTGGCGGAAGCTGTTCCGCATCATGTGTGGACCGCGAAACCTGATGGACTGTTGAACTGGTTCAATCCGCGCGTTTACGAATATGCAGGAGCTGTTGTCGGCGACCTGGACGGCGAGAGATGGGGCACGATCGTTCATCCGGACGATGTACCGGCCGCAGTCGCCGCATGGACGCATTCGGTAACGACCGGCGATCCTCACGAAATCGAGTTTCGCCTGAAGGGCGCAAATGGCGCCTTCCGCTGGTTTCTCGCGCGTGCAGTCCCCGCACGAGAGCAAGGCAAGATCATTCGCTGGATTGGCACAAACACCGATGTTCACG
>JAPLPA010000534.1:2913-4115 GCA_026400415.1 Afipia sp.
GCCGAGCGCGTGCTCGAAAAAACGCGCGAGCGCGACCGCATCTGGAATGTGTCGCAGGACCTTCTGCTGGTGATGGACCGCAAGGGAAATTGGGAGACGATCAACCCGGCGTGGACGAAAACACTCGGATGGACTGAAGCCCAATTGCTCAAAAAAGCAACGCAAGCCAACTGGATCGTGCACCCGGACGATCGCAAGGCATCGCAGGACATACTGGATTCGCTCGAACGGGGCATACCGACCCTGCGATTTGAGAATCGTTTTCGCCACAAGGACGGGTCCTATCGTTGGCTGTCGTGGACCGCTGTGCCGGATGAGCATCACGTATATGCCGTGGCACGCGACGTCACTGCCGAGAAAGTGGCATTGGAGCGATTGAAAACCACCGAGGAAGCCTTGCGGCAATCGCAGAAGATGGAGGCTGTTGGCCAACTCACCGGAGGCATTGCGCACGACTTCAACAATTTGCTGACCGGCATCGTTGGCTCGCTCGATCTGATGCAGACGAGATTGCGACAGGGCCGCGGCGACAATGTCGAGCGTTACATCAACGCGGCGATGACATCCGCAAACCGCGCGGCAGCATTGACGCATCGATTGCTTGCGTTCGCCCGGCGGCAGCCCCTCAGTCCGAAGCCCATCGACGCCAACCAATTGCTTGTGTCGCTGGAAGACCTTCTCCGGCGCACCATTGGCGAGGCTATCGATTTAGATATCGCCGCGTCCCACAATCTTTGGAATACGCTGTGCGATCCCAATCAGCTCGAAAGCGCGCTGCTTAATCTTTCGATCAATGCGCGCGATGCGATGCCGGATGGCGGCAAGCTGCGGATCAGCACGGCCAATACGCATCTCGAAGGCGTGTTGCCCGATTCCCCGGCGCTTTCGCCCGGTGACTACATTTGTATTTCTGTTGCCGACACGGGAAGCGGCATGAGCCCTGACGTGCTCGCGCGCGCGTTCGATCCTTTCTTCACGACTAAACCGTTGGGACAGGGAACGGGACTTGGCCTGTCGATGATTTACGGTTTTGCGAAGCAGTCGAACGGCCATGTGGTGATAGAGAGTTCGCCGGGTGCAGGAACGACAGTGAAACTCTATTTGCCGCGCCATCATGGCGAGGTCCTGACCGAAGGCACAATAACCGAAAGGGTCGCGGATCAAAAATCCGCGGGCGAGCAGATTCTAGTGGTCGAGGACGA
>JAPLPA010000534.1:4126-6625 GCA_026400415.1 Afipia sp.
AGCGATCGTTCGCGGTGTCATCATCGAACTGTTGCAAGAGCAGGGCTATCGCACGTTGGAAGCATCCGATGGTGCGGCAGGGTTGAATTTCCTGCGTGCCGGCGAACACATTGACCTGCTGGTGACGGATATTGGATTGCCCGGCATGAACGGACGTCAACTCGCCGATCAGGCGATGGAGTTGCGGCCTGACCTGAAAATTCTCTTTATCACCGGCTACGCTGAAAACACCGCAGCAGCGAAGGGTTTTCTGAAACCCGGCATGGACATGATGACCAAGCCGTTCGACCTCGATAAGTTTTCGCAGCGTGTCCGCGAGATGGTGTCCAGCTAGTTCGCTTTACCAGGCGCGAAACAACACGCTTGCGTTGACGCCGCCAAATCCGAATCCGTTCGACAGCACGTGCTCCATCGCCATCGGACGTGCAGCACCTCGCACGAGATCGATTCCCTCAGCCGCAGCGTCAGGATGATCGAGATTGAGCGTTGCGGGCGCAATCTGATCGCGCCGCGCCAGCACGGCGAAAATTGCCTCAAGTCCGCCTGCAGCCCCCAGCAGATGCCCCGTCGCCGACTTTGTCGAACTGACGGCGACGTTGCCACCGGTCCCGAACACGGCTTTGATCGCGGCCAGTTCGCCATTGTCGCCGACCGGCGTGGATGTGGCGTGAGCGTTGAGGTGCTGCACTTCGATCGGGGAGATGCCGGCTTGACGCAAGGCGATCTCGATCGAGCGTCGCGCGCCGTCGCCATCTTCAGGTCCGGCGGTCATGTGATAGGCGTCTGACGTCGTGCCATATCCAACCAGTTCGGCAATTGGTAAAGCGCCACGGCTCAATGCATGATCGAGCGTCTCGATAACTAAGATGCCTGCGCCTTCGCCCATCACGAAACCATCGCGATCCCTGTCAAAGGGACGTGAGGCGCGTTGTGGCTGGTCGTTAAAATTTGTCGAGAGCGCACGTGCGGCGGCAAACCCGCCAAGACTGACGCGATCGATGCAGGCCTCCGCGCCGCCGCAGATTGCAACATCCGCTTCGCCGGATTGAATGAGCCGCGCTGCATCGCCGATCGCCTGCACGCCTGCCGCACAGGCTGTCACCGGTGCGCCGAGCGGACCCTTGAAGCCGTGACGAATGGCGACCTGTCCCGCAGCGAGATTGACGAGGAACGACGGCACCGTGAACGGCGACATCCGCCGTACGCCGCGTTCATCTGCAAGCCGAACGGCGTCCGCAATGGAGGGAAATCCTCCGATGCCCGACGCGATGATCGTTGCCGTGCGTTCCTGATCGCGCGCATTGTCAGGTTTCCAATTCGCCTGCGCGATGGCTTCATCCGCTGCCATCAAGGCGAACAGGATGAAACGATCCATCTTTTTTTGGTCTTTGCGAGGTGCTGCGCGATCCGGATCGAAACCGAATTCGGGGTCCTCGATGATATCGGGAACCACGCCGCAGGCTTTCGCGGGCAGATCGCCGACAACATTATCCGACAACGCGCGAATACCCGACTGGCCGGCGATGAGGCGCGACCAGTTGCCTTCAACGCCGCAGCCGAGTGGCGAGATCGCTCCCATGCCGGTGACGACGATGCGTCGCGTCGACGGAGTACGCTTAGCGTTGTTCATGTCGTCACCATCGGCGCGACCGTGCCGCGCGGGTTGAAATCAGTGAAGCTTGCGTTCGATTGCAATTGCAGTCGCTTCGCCGCCGCCGATACACAGCGAGGCGATGCCACGCTGAAGATTGCTTTTTTCCATCGCGTACAGAAGCGTCACGATGATGCGGGCGCCCGTCGCGCCGATCGGATGGCCGAGCGCGCAGGCGCCGCCATTGACGTTGAGCTTGTCGCGCGGAATGCCGAGATCTTTCGCAGCCGCCATCGGCACCACGGCAAAAGCTTCGTTTATCTCGTAGAGATCGACGTCGGAAGCTTTCCAGCCCACTTTCTCAAGCAGTTTGCGGATCGCGGGAATCGGCGCCGTCGTGAACCAGTCAGGTGCCTGACTGTGCGTCGAATGGCCCTTGATCTCAGCCAAAATGGGGAGACCTTCGCGCTCCGCGATCGAGCGGCGGGTCAGAACCAATGCCGCCGCACCGTCCGCGTTCGCGGAGGAGGCAGCAGGCGTGATCGTGCCATTGGCGCGGAACGCGGGCTTGAGGTTCGGGATTTTCGCCGGATCTACCTTCAACGGATGTTCGTCATTCTCGACGACGCGGACGCCGGCTTTCTCCTTGACCGAGATCGGCGCGATTTCATTTTTGAACGAGCCGTCCTGAACAGCCTTTCGCGCGCGCGTCAGTGTCTCGATGGCGTAGTCGTCCTGATCCTTTCGCGAAAACTGATAGGCTTCAGCCGCAGCTTCGCCGAAATCGCCCATCGAGCGCCCAGTCTCGTAAGCGTCCTCAAGGCCGTCCATCAGCATATGGTCGATGATACGATCATGGCCGACGCGATAACCCGCGCGGGCCTTCTGCAGCAAATATGGCGCGTTGC
>JAPLPA010000534.1:6647-7446 GCA_026400415.1 Afipia sp.
GGCTGAGCCTGCATTGATGATGTCGTGGGCGAGCATCGTGGCCTTCATGCCCGATCCGCAGACCTTGTTGATGGTGGTAGCGCCAGCGCCATCCGGAAGTTTTGCGCCGCGCGCCGCCTGACGAGCAGGGGCCTGACCTTGTCCTGCGGGAAGCACGCAACCCATAAACACCTCGTCGACTTTTTCGGGCGAGAGTTTGGCGCGTTCGAGTGCTGCTCCAATGGCGTGCGAACCGAGATGATGAGCGCTGAACGACGACAAATCGCCCTGAAACCGTCCAAGCGGCGTGCGGACGGCAGAGACGATGACGACGGGATCTGATGTGGATTCTCGCGCTGACATGAAACGTCTCCTGTTGCCGTATCATATTAAAACTGACAAGGATTACAATGGGCGTTCCCGGCAGTAAGCCATGAAATAATGCCGGGACAAACGTAGGGCCGTTTTAAACGGCAGCAAACCGCATGAGTTTTTCATAAGGCAAGCATGAGTTATTTTCGTCGGTCGACAAACGCCTGCATCAGTGTTTGCGGCTCGCCGGTCAGATAGGCCTGTCCAAATGCCTTGATGCTGACATCGACGGACTGCGCCAGCGGCAGTTCTTCCCATTGTTTGAGGAGTGCCTTTTGGTTGCGGATGGCCTGCGGCGCGCATTCGGCGATGGCATTCGCCGCTGAAGCGATGGCCGAATCGAGATCCGCCACCGGCACAACTTGTTCGATAAGACCCCAGCCTAGCGCCGTCGGTGCATCGATAGTGGCCGCGGTCAGGATCAGCCAGCGGGCGCGGCCCCAACCGA
>JAPLPA010000063.1 GCA_026400415.1 Afipia sp.
CTTCAAATTCTACATGGCAAATGTGACGTTAATTGATGAATCAAATGCAAACGGCGAGCGCTTAGGCCCGCCGCGCTTTATTGCCGAAACGGATAGGCCAGTTGGCCGGTGATACCTTGGGGGAATTCCTGATCGTCGACGCCATAATTCTCGGGCAGCACGCCTACTGGCATACGGAATGTCCCGAACAGGATATCCCACACCGGGAAAGTACCGGAAAAATTGGTGTCGCCCCCCTCTTCCAGCGATGTGTGGTGCCAGCGGTGAAACACGGGCGTCGCGATCACATACTTGAAGGGTCCAAGCGTCCAATTGAGATTGGCGTGCACGAAAGCCGAATGGAAGATCGTGAACGGGCCGACCCACAGCATCACGTTCGGCGAAATGCCCGCAACCAACAGCAGCACATCGACCGCAACCGTGCCGAGAAACAGGTTTACAGGATGAAAGCGCGCCGCAGATATCCACTCGATCTCTTCAGACGAATGATGAACCGCGTGGTATTTCCAGAAGCCGCCGCCGTGAAACATGCGGTGGGTCCAGTAAAGCAGGAAATCCGAAACGATCAGGAACAACAGGCCCTGCACCCACAATGGCAGCGTCGCCAATGGGCCATGACCGTTGTCATAAAAGGCGATCAGGTCATCAGCGTCCTTGATACCGAAAAACACCGAGGCTGCGAGTACCAGAAGGCCAATGCGCACGACGCGCGTAATGAGCGGCACGAAAAACCAGTAGCAAACATCGGTCGCAAGCTCTTTCTTGCGCCACCATGGATTGCCGGGATTGCAGGCCCAGAAATACGATAGCACCGAGAAGATGACCGCAAGTCCCAGCGTCACCGGCACGATCTTGAGGATCGTCTCGCCGAACATATGGACAATTTCGAGCGGCAGATTGTTCGGCATGCGAGTCTCCTTATAAGGAGTCCACAGTTAGTCCTGCATGCTTAAGACGGGATAAATTTTTCGCCGGTGCGCACGATGCGCGGTGGTATGCAATTGCGCGCGCAACACATGCGCGAATTGTACCGACACCGTTAATGCGGCGTTTACCGTGAGCAAGAACAGCCCAATACCGGAGTGTTTCCGCAATCGAATTAACTGCGCCGCAATTCCTCGGAACTAGGTTGGCGCCATGGTTACGGTGCTTCAACACCGCCACACCATGAAGTTCGACAGCCACGTGTTACATATGGAGTTACCGATGACCAAGCTTTTTGCTCGTTTCGTCAAAGACGAATCCGGCGCCACCGCAATCGAATACGGCCTCATCGCAGCCGGCATTTCTCTCGCGATCATCGCTGCAGTGAACGGCCTCGGCGACGGCGTTTCTCGAACGAATAAAGGCTTCGGTTCCCCCGAAGCCTTTTTTTGTTTCCCTTCTTGCTTGCGGCGTTCAACGTTGAGTGACTTATGCGTACCCCTGTATCGGATAGATCTGCAAGATTGCAGGAAATGCCTCTCGTCAGCGACTCCTTGCGCTTTGTCTGTCTGGCACTCATCCTCGCGTCCACCGCGATATTGTTCCGGATCGCCAGCATCTGGTGAACTTCGTTTCAGCATTGTTCATTTCTGACCGCTAATTTCAGCAGCATGATCCTCGACCTCGCCCGTCTTTTCATATTTCCGGCCCTCATCGCATTCGCTGCGGCCAGCGACCTGTTCACGATGACCATCTCGAACCGGGTGTCGCTGATCCTTGTGGCATCGTTCTTTGCGCTCGCCATTTTGAGCGGAATGCCGCCTGCTGAGATCGCCAACCATGTCGGAGCTGGACTTCTGGTTCTCTTGATCGCTTTCGCCTGCTTCGCATTCGGATGGATCGGTGGGGGTGACGCCAAGATCGCCGCTTCGGCAGGACTTTGGTTCGGGTTTTCCTATCTGACCGACTATCTGGTCTATGCGTCGCTGTTCGGAGGCGCGCTGACTCTCCTGTTGCTTCAGTTCCGGCAATGGCCCGTGCCTTACATATTCCGATCGCAGGAGTGGTTGCTGCGGCTGCATAGCAAGGACAGCGGCATACCCTACGGTATCGCGCTCGCTATTGGAGCGCTGATGATCTATCCGGAAACCGGATGGATGAAGGCCGTCGATCTGACGCGCTTCATCGGCCAGTGAAGGCGTTGATGAAACTTCTCATTAACGCGATTTAGATACGCCTCATTAACCATGCTTTGACGTTTAGCTGGTCAAATCCCACCACAGCGACGGGTCCGTCGCCGCGTGATGTGGAAAGTGAAGCGTATGAATACCGCCCGGATTGTGGTCCTCACCATTGCTGTCGGTGCCGGGGGCGTTGCCGCATATCTTGCGAGCGGCTCCGATCCCAAACCTGTTCCGACCGCCGCAGCTCCCGTTCAGCAGATGGAGACCACTGACGTTCTCGTCGCGCGTGGCGATATCGGCATGGGTCAGACGGTGACGCCGGAAGATATGCAGTGGCAATCCTGGCCATCTGCGACCGCCAGCTCGAATTTCATTCGCCGTCCCGATAGAGGCGACGCGCAAGCGCAGCTCGGCGGATCGATCGCACGATCGCCTTTCCTTGCCGGCGAGCCCATTCGTGAAACCAAATTGGTGAAGGGAGCGGGCTCCGGCTTCATGGCAGCGATTCTGCCGACCGGAATGCGTGCCGTCTCGACCGAAATTTCAGCGGAGACCGGAGCAGGCGGCTTCATCCTTCCGAACGACAGAGTCGATGTAATTCTTACCAAGCGTGAGAAAAACGCCGATAAATCGGGCACAAACGACATCGTCAACGCAGAAATCATCCTGCAGAACATTCGTGTTCTCGCCATCGACCAGACCGTCGAAGAGAAGAACGGACAGAAGGTCGTCGTCGGCAAGACCGCGACGCTGGAATTGAAACCCGAACAGGCCGAGCAACTCGCGCGATCGCGCCAGAGCGGCACATTGTCGCTCGCGCTGCGCAGCCTCGTCGATGCGAACAAGGTCGAAGCGAAATCCGAAGACAACAGCGGCGGCAAACGCGACAGCGTCAACATTGTCCGCTACGGCGTCTCAACCACAACGACGACACAGAAGTAATCAAGAGGGCGCGTCCCTTCCGCGAGGCAGTTGGTCTACAAAGATGCTCGAGCGGAACATGGCGGCCGACTGCCGGACAATACGTGGATCTTGAGACCGCAGGACACACGAAACGGTGGTTTTCTGCCCGATCATGACACCTGGTTTTTCCCACG
>JAPLPA010000454.1:0-1293 GCA_026400415.1 Afipia sp.
GTGGTGGTCTCGCTGGCAGCCATGTTGGAAGGTCAACGCCCTTACAGATGAATCGGCCACCGCATCGCGGAGATCGCTTGGGACGCGCTTCTTATATCACTGGCAATCGAATAGCACCTGCGGCGGCATGGCTTTCCCTAGGAACCCCGTCGGTTCGCTAAGGTATTATAGTAGTGCGATCACGGCTTGAGATTTGGGGGCAAGGGCGGGTCTTCCCGCATCAGGGTGATGGTCACACGCCGGTTTGCGGCAAGCGTAGGATCGTCAGGGAATAGCGGCTGAGTATCGGCTTTGCCGGATACGGAAAACACGTGGGAGGTCGGCAATCCCTCCTGTTCGAGGATCTGGCGAACGGCGTTGGCGCGATCAGACGACAGGTCGAAGCCGTCGTAATTGGACCGAGTTGGAACAAAACCTGCCGACGTGTGTCCCACGATCGCCACTCGCAGCGGGGTTGATCTGAGCGGTCCGGCCAATCGCTGGATCAGACGCCGGGTTCTCTCCAACGGCTGTTTGGCACCCTCGGCAAACATCGAGCGACCGTCCTGATCGACGATCTCAAGGTTCAGACCCTGCTTGGTTTCCTCGAACATGATGTGCTTGGAAATCTCTGTGATCTCCGGCATGTCCTGCAGCGCCTGACGCAGCGAGGCGGATGCCAGCGCAAATTCGCGATCGGTCTTGAGCTTGGCGCCGTTGATCTTGCTGTTGTCGTCCTGATCCGGCGTCGGCGTGTTGGACGCTTCTTCCGGCGGAATGTGCGCGGTGTTCTTCAGCTTCGGCCGCGTCGGCAATCCGTCGGATTCGATCACGCCGGAATAACGCGCCTCGGTTTGCACGCCGAACGCCTCGCGCATCGAGCCTGCAACGATCTTAAGTTTCTGCTGGTCCTGCGTGGAGAAGGCGACGAGCATCACGAAGAAGCTCATCATCAATCCCATGAGGTCGGCGAAGGTCACGAACCAGCCGTGACCGCCACCGTGTGCGTCGCCGCGTTTTTTCTTTGCCATGCTAAAAAATCCCGGAAAGCCCTGTTACGCAGGCACAGCTTCGCCTTCCTCATGGCGGTGTTTTTCTGGCAGATAGGCCAGAAGCATTTCGCGAACCAGAGTCGGAGATTTCGCGTCACGGATCATCAGAATGCCGTCGATGATGATGGTGCGGTTGGTTTCCTCGTCGAGCAGCTTGCCGTGCAGCTTGTCGGCAATCGGAAGACAGAACAGGTTTGCGACGAGCGCGCCGTACAATGTTGCCAGCAAGGCGGTCGCCATGAAGGGGCCAAGCTTCGACGGG
>JAPLPA010000454.1:1360-2210 GCA_026400415.1 Afipia sp.
GCGAACATCTGCACCATACCGATCAGCGTGCCGATCATGCCGAACGCCGGTGCGCAGTCGCCGATGGCGCGGTAGATCTTGCTGCCCTCGTCGAGGTGCATCAGGAAGTTGTCGCGGTCGCGCTCAAGATTGTCGCGAATGAATTCCATATCATAACCGTCGGCAACATAGCGAATGCCCTTCGCCAGAAATGCGTCGTCGGTCTCTGCCTTCTCAAGGCCGACCGGTCCCTGCTTGCGGGCGATTTCAGCAAGGCGCGCCAATTCGTCAACGAGGCCGCGCGCGGTCGAACGGCTCATCGTGAATGCGAATTTCGCACCGAGCGGCAAGCCGTGAAGCATCGAGATCAGTGGGAAACGGATGAGGGTCGCGGAAATCGAACCGCCGAAGATGATGATCATCGCATGTTCGGAAATGAACATGTGCAGATCGCCGCCCATAAAAACCATCAACGCGATAACGATTGTGCCGGCGATCAGGCCGATACTGGTGGTGATATCCATCGAAAACCCCAACGCAACGCTACAGCACCGTCCGTTCTGAGCGGCGCGCTGGAACCCTAGCGTCGGAGCGATTAAGGTCCGGTAAAGGTTAGCGAATTGGGCCGAGAAGTTTCAAGAACCTACAGAATCCGCGCGCAATGGCCAAAAGGTGACGGACTTGGAATCGAATGGCGAAAATGCGGCGTCAGCTTCGACCGAATGGTAACGATCTGCTAACCATGATGGGGCTGATCTGCGGTCGAGCGGGACGGGAGTTTGAATTTTGAACGAGTTTGTTTTGCCGGTGACGCGCTACGCGCAAAGCGGCGACGTCAGTATCGCCTTCCAGATCATGGGCGATGGCCCGA
>JAPLPA010000152.1 GCA_026400415.1 Afipia sp.
CTAAGGCTTCCACATCTCATTTTACTGAGGTTGCTCAGCCGCCCCTATTTCCGGGCGGCTGCTTTGCGTTGCCAACTGCCTTCATTGCCTCGACAGCCTGCCCACCCGGACGGTAATGTCCCGGCGCAACAATTTGCGCATGATCTGATCCGAAAACCGGAAGCCTACTTTTCGGGATCATGCGCCTGGGAGGCAACGTGCATCTCTATAACTATTTCCGTTCGTCGGCGGCCTTTCGCCTCCGCATCGCGCTCAACCTCAAGGGCATGGACTACGGCTCGACGTCGATCCATCTGACCAAGGACGGCGGCAAGCAGTTCGAGGCCGGATTCCGCGCAGTCAATCCGCAGATGCGCGTTCCGGCCCTCAAGCTCGACGATGGCACGATCCTGCTGCAGTCGCTCGCCATCATCGAATACATCGACGAAGTCGCGCCGCAGCCTCCGTTGCTGCCGAAGGACCCGGTCGCACGCGCGCAGGTACGCGCCGTATCGCAGATCATCGCCTGCGACATTCATCCGCTCAATAACACCTCGCCGCTCACCTACCTGCGCAAGCAGATGAAGCAGGACGAAGCTGCTGTGAACGCGTGGTATCAGCACTGGGTCATCGCCGGCCTCGACGCTATCGAAGCCCTGCTGCCCGGCAGCACCTACGCCTTTGGAAATCAGGTGACACTCGCCGACGTCTGTCTCGTGCCACAGCTCTACAATGCGCGGCGCTTCAAGGTCGATCTCGCCAAGTATCCGAAGATCGTCGCCGCCGACGCCGCCTGCCAGAAACTCCCGGCGTTCGAACAGGCGAAGCCTGAAAACCAGCCGGACGCCGAGTAAATTTCATCACGCACCTTCGTCACTCCATCGCGTCGTTTCTTCACATCGCAGCAAGGTGACAGACCTCCCGTGACATCAGCCAATCTCGTTCGAGCAGTGCTGTGGATGATCGGCACGTTGTTGTCGTTCTCGGCGATGGCGCTGTCGGTGCGCGCGCTCGCCGGCGCGTTCAAGATTTTTGAAATCCTGACCATCCGCACCGCCATCGGCATGATCATCCTTATTGCCATTGCGCTGGTGAAGCCCAGCTTGTGGCGGGAGATAACGCTTACGCGGTTCCGAATGCACATCCTGCGCAACGGCATCCATTTCAGTTCGCAGTATCTGTGGGCGTGGAGCCTGACGCTGCTGCCGCTCGCCACCGTGTTCGCGCTTGAATTCACGATGCCTGCATGGACCGTGCCGCTAGCATTCCTGTTCCTCGGCGAAAAAATGACTCGCGCACGCATCGGCGCGGTGATCTGCGGTTTCATCGGCGTGCTGGTCATCCTGCGACCGGGCGTGAGCGTATTCAATCCGGCGACTCTGATGGTGCTGGTGGCGGCCTTCGGCTACGCGACCACCAACATCGTCACCAAGAAACTGACCACCACCGAAACCGCCTTTGCCATCGTATTCTGGATGAACCTGATCCAACTGCCGCTCGGCTACATCGGCAGCGACCCGCTGTTTTTCCAAAAAATCACCGCCGGCAGCATCGTCCCCATGCTCGGCATCGGCATCGCCGGTCTGAGTGCCCACTATTGCCTTACCCGCGCCCTCCAGGTCGCCGATGCTACCGTGGTAATACCGCTCGATTTCATGCGGTTACCGCTCATTGCAATCGTCGGATGGACGTTCTATGGCGAGCAGCTTGATGTGTTCGTATTCGCCGGGGCCGCCATTATTATCGCTGGCGTCCTGTGGGGACTGAACACCGAGGCTAGAAAAGCCGGTTCCCGGACGGGGACGCCACAAAGCGACTCTAGTAATCTGGTAAAGCCGCCATCCAGGCACGGATAGGCAACGCAGCAATGGAACGGGCCGACCTGACGATGCAGCGACTA
>JAPLPA010000360.1 GCA_026400415.1 Afipia sp.
CTTTATTCTTATTGAGACGATCAATCGCCCCGTCCGCCGTGTTTGCGCATATCCTCGATCCAGCACGCCCGCTTCTTTTCGTCCGCAAAGGTGAGCCCGTAGAGGCTCTCGCGGACTGGTTTAATCCCGGCGAAGCTCAACATGCTACGCTCGAAAGCGCGCAGTCCGTAAGCGCCAAAGTACCAGCGATAAAGCAACACCGGCATCCCCATGGTCACGACGATGCGAGCCGAACGGCCGGCGAGCAGTCGCTTCGGGAATCCTTCCTTTTTGTACTCCATGGCAAAGCCAGGCCTGAAAATGTGTTCGAGAAAGCCCTTGAGCAGCGCCGGCATGGTTCCATGCCAGAGCGGAAACAGAAACACCCAGTGTTCCGACCACCGCATATCCTCCCGCGGTTGCGCCAAAGCCGACGGCAACGCGCCGGTCTCGAAATCCACCTGCGTGCGCAAGAATGAAAACTCAAGCTTCCCGACCTCGATGCGGCGAACCTGGTGTCCCGCTGCGGCTGCGGCTTCGGCATAAGCGTCGGCCATTGCGTGCAGCAAGTGATGGCCCGCCGGGTCTGGATGACCCTGGATGATTGCGATGCGTCTGGTCATTTGTCGCTCCCTGAACAGGGGTTTCATAGCGCGTTCGCTCAATCAGCTTATTGAGGTTGCGCAAGGTCTCAAGGACAGGATGCCCCTTAAGGGTCAATCGCTACCGAAATGCGATCTTGGACATTCCGAGCAGATGGTCAATTTTGCTCAGACTTTGCGACGTCAAAAATATTTGGTTGTGATTGGGAAGTCCTAGCAAGCATAGCTCGTCACAAACTCTTGTTAGACGGGAACGATGCTCGACCGAATAGCCTTCAATCCGTCGTTGATATCCTCCTCCGATCAAAGCGGCAATCGGTTAAAATCGTTGGTGCCGTATCTGGAGGTGCTGGCAATCTATGCTTGCTCCCGCTTCGTCGTGTTCTTAGGAATTGCGTTCGGAAAGGCCTATATCCCACTTGGTAGCAACACGTGGGTTGCCGGTACACAATGGTATCATTGGCTTCTGCGTTGGGATTCAGAATGGTACAAAGTCATCGCCTCTGAAGGCTACACTTATAACGGCGATCCTGGCCTAACCCAGACAGTCGTGTTCTATCCGCTCTATCCAACTCTTTGCCGCCTCGTCAGCGAGATACTCGGGACCGATATCGCTATCTCAATGTTGCTGGTTGCAAATGTCGCAGCAGTTGCTGCCATTCTTCTGCTCTTTAAACTTGTCCAGGAACGTTTTGGCGACCAAATCGCACTAGCAACGGTTGCGATGATCTCCTTCTTCCCGTCATCCGTTTTTCTATCCGCCGGCTACACCGAGCCCTTGGCGCTGCTGCTGATGGTCTCATTCTTTCTTGCGGTTGTGCGCGAACGCTTCTTTTTAGCTGCGGTGTTTGCAGGCCTCGCCGTGGGGACGCGCTCCACCGGTATTGCGCTATTTCCAGTGCTGTTGTGGGAGTTATGGCATTGCCGGTCGCCGAGGCGGTTTCTAATCGACGTCGTGCCTTTGTCGATGATCGCTACGTCCGGGCTATGGCTGTATATGCTCTATCTCGGCTTGGCGTTCGGCCACCCCATGGCTTTTTCCGATGCCCAAGCAGCCTTCCATGAAAATACAACAATATTTGCGAGGCTTTTGTCCGCAGTGACGCTTGAGCCCTTCCGAAAAATGAATCTGACCGACATCAGTCCAGCCGGTCTTGATCAGTGGTTCACGATTCTATTCATGGGGCTGATTTTGCACTCATGGTTTGTCGGCATCAGCCGAGGAATGACGCTGTTCGCTACAATCTTGTTGGCGCTCCCGTATCTCACATTGTGCGGCGGCCCTGCGGGATTCACCTCAATGGCTCGCTTCAACATTGTGTCGTTCCCGCTTTTTGTCGTGATGGCGCTTTCAATCCACCGGTTGCCGTGGCTCATTCCTGGCATTGTAGGAATCTTCGGCGGCTTGTTGCTGATGTATTCGGCTTTGTTCTCGCAATGGCAATGGATCGGCTGAGCAGATTTTCTACCAAGCGCCACAAGAAGGAAAACTCATTTGAAAAAGCCTCTCGCACTCCCCGAGTATTCATCGCTTCGATGTTCTTTGCAGCTTTAAGCAGCAACTGTTGAAACGATGAACAGGCGTCAGTTAATGGCAAGTGGCAGCGCATTGACGCTCTCAGGTGTCGGTGCGGCCTATTTTGGGATACGACAAATGGGTTCGATGGATGAATACAAGGCTTCCGTTTTGGCGACGAGAGAAGTTCTTTCGGAGCGCCCTAGGATCATGGATCTCATTCGCTATGCGACGCTTGCGCCGAACGGCCATAACACCCAGCCGTGGCAGTTCCGCATCGGCGTAAACCGGATCGATATCTTGCCGGATTTCTCGCGACGAACTCCGGTGGTAGA
>JAPLPA010000482.1 GCA_026400415.1 Afipia sp.
AGCGCGGGCATGAGAATTTGGATCGGCATGACGAGAACCTAACTGCTTAGCGATAAATGTCGGTGTAAAGCTCCGACACGTCGGGCTCCGGTGTGCTCTGGGCGAAATCTGCGGACGCATTGACGATCTCGCGCACGTCGGCGTCGATTTTCTTCAAATCCGCTTCGCTGACTTTCAACTCCAGCAGACGCAGACGCACTTGCTCGATGGGGTCCTGATCGTGACGCACTTTGTCGACCTCCTCGCGCGTCCGGTATTTCGCGGGGTCTGACATCGAGTGGCCCCTGTACCGGTACGTCTGCATTTCGAGAATGAACGGACCGTTCCCCTCGCGACACCACTGCACCGCGCGGTCGCCTGCGGCTTTGACGGCGCGCACGTCCATGCCGTCCACTTGCTCGCCCGGAATGTTGAACGAAATGCCGCGCTTGGAAAAATCGGTCTGCGCGCTTGAGCGCGTGACCGACGTGCCCATCGCATACCGATTGTTCTCCACCACGTAAATCACGGGCAGCTTCCACAGCTCCGCCATATTGAAGCTCTCATAGACCTGACCCTGATTGGCCGCGCCGTCGCCGAAGTAGGCAACCGACACATGATCGTTGCCGCGATAATTGTTGGCAAACGCCAAGCCCGTGCCGAGAGACACCTGCGCGCCAACGATGCCGTGTCCGCCGAAGAACTGCTTCTCCTTGCTGAACATGTGCATGGAGCCGCCCTTGCCTTTCGACAGGCCGGCGGCGCGTCCGGTCAGTTCGGCCATCACGCCTTTCGGGTCCAGGCCCAGCGCCAGCATGTGGCCGTGGTCGCGATAGCCTGTGATTACCTGATCGCCGTCCTTCAACGCCATCTGCATGCCGACCACGATGGCTTCCTGGCCGATGTAAAGATGACAGAAACCGCCAATCGCGCCCATGCCGTAGAGCTGACCGGCTTTTTCCTCGAAACGCCGGATCAGCATCATCTCGCGAAACGCCGCCAGTTCCTGATCCTTGGTGAAGGAGAGCTTGGCAACGTTACGGGTACCGTTGCCTGCTTCTTGGGCGGCGGGTTTCTTCGCGAGAGCCATGAGCGATCCGGGTGAGAGAGCTTTCAATCTCTCTACCCCAACTCCCATCGCCTTGAAAGCATTGCGTGTGTGTTGCCGACGTACGGCGTTTTGCAGCGCAGCGACGCGAAACTTATATGCCCGAAATGATATGATTTTGAAATTAGAAGCTGTCGGGCGCAGCGCGTCAGTTCGGGCCGATCATCTGTACGAGATCGCGCTTATCGACATAGTCGAGTTGATACCGTGCCCGCTCGTCGAGCATGTCGGGATCGACACTGCTGGACCGAAGCAAGGCCACGCGCTTGTCGGCGGTGACGCGTTCGGCTTTCAGGCGTGACAGTTCCGCCGTCAATGTTGCGATTTCCTGATCCAGCTCGACACGCGCATTGAGGCCGTATTTGCCGGTGTAGGCGTTGACGCCGAAATACGCGATGATGGCAGCCGCAATCGCATAGAGCGCGAGGCCGGTCATGACTGCTTTGAGACGCGCACGCGATACCATGGGCCATGCCTAACCCGACCGAGTGAAAAGACAGTTAAACTTGCTATCCCGGGCTGATGTCATAGGCTTGTTGAAAAGCACGCATAAAATACAGGTCCGGGAGATGGCGATGGCGAAGTTACTTGGCGTTGCGTTGATGGCTGCCTTTTCGGCAATGCCGGGAGTCGCCACCGCGCAATCGGACAAGCCGCCGCCGAACATCGTTCTGTTTATCGCCGACGGCCTGCGCGCTGCGGCTGTGACGCCCGAACGCGCGCCGACTTTTGCGAAATTGCGGGACACCGGCGTGAACTTCGCCAACAGCCATTCGGTGTTCCCGACCATCACCACGACGAACGCCTCCGCCATCGCCAGCGGTCATCTCATCGGCGACACCGGCAACTTCGGCAACGTGTTCTACACCGGCTTCCCCACCGTGGCGCAAAGCAATCAGCTTGTCCCTTTCATTCAGGACAACGCCGTTTTGAAAGAACTGAATGAGCACAATGGGGGCAACTTCATCGCGGAAAAATCGATCATGGCCGCAGCGCGTGAGAAAGGATATTTCACAGCAGTGCTCGGCAAGGTCGGCCCGGTCGGGATTCAAGACCTGACGCAGATCGACGGCAAGACCACGATTTTCTTCGACGACGACACCGGCAAGAAAAACGGCATCGAGCTACGTCCCGAGGTCGTTGAAATGCTGAAGAAGAAAAATCTTGGACTGGAAACACCCGGCCGCGCGCAACGTAGCGAAAATCCCGGCAAGACCACTAATTTTGTGCAGCAGGATTATTATCGCGACATTGTCACCAAAGTGCTGCTGCCGCACGCGAAGGAAACCGGCAAGCCGTTCATGCTGGTGTACTGGTCGTCGGACCCCGACGGGACGCAGCACTCACATCGCGACAGCGAAAACCAGCTCACCCCCGGCATCAACGGACCCACATCGCTTGCCGCCATCAAGGTTGCGGACGAGAATCTTGCGGCGATCCAATCGACGCTGAAAGAATTGGGTATGGAAGCCAATACCAATGTCTTCGTCACAGCGGATCACGGCTTCAGCACGATTTCAAAAGAAAGCAAAACCAGCCCTTCTGCGAAACTCTCGTTCGAAAAAGTGCCACAGGGCCAGTTGCCGCCGGGATTTCTTTCGATGGATCTGGCGCTGGCGTTCGGGATGAAGGTCTATGAGCCATCACCGACCGGACCTGAAGTCGATTTCAAGGGCGGCAAATTTCCACGCCGCTCCAGCGCCATCGTCGGAAACGACCCTGCGAAGCCCGACATCGTGGTCGGTGCCAACGGCGGCAACGACCTGATTTATTTTCCGCAGGCGAACGCAAAAACACTGGTGCCGAAAGTCGTCGGCGCGTTGTTGGCGCAGGACTATGTCAGCGGCATTTTCGTGCGCGACGATTTCGGCCGGTTCCCCGGAACGCTGCCCTTGAGCCGCATCGGACTGCAAGGCGGCGCGCGCACGCCCGTGCCTGCGATCGTCGTCAATTTCCGCTCGTATTCTACGGGCTGCAGCGACCCGTTGTTTTGCAGCGCCACTGTCAGCGACACCAATCTGCAGCAAGGACAAGGTCACCACGGCAGCTTCAGCCGCGCTGACACTAAAAACTTCATGGCTGCACTCGGTCCCGCATTCAAAAAAGGCATTGTCGATGACGCGCCGGTCAGCAATGCGGACATCACTCCAACCCTGGAAAAGATTCTTGGTGTGACGCTGCAGCGTGTCGGCAAACTGCGCGGCCGCGTCATCAGCGAGGCATTGCTTGGCGGCAATCCAGTCAGGCCGTGGCGGCTCGACGCTGTCGGGGCGCCAACCCGTATTGGCCGACGCACCATCGTCAACATGCAGTATGTCGGCTCAACACCCTATTTCACCGCTGCGGGCTTCGCAGGCCGCACCAACGGATTGAAAACCGACAGCGTCAGGTGAATGCGACGCGATAGCCTGCGGAGAAAAATCTTTATTTTCAGGCCGATAAAATTTCAGCCGAACACATCGTAGTTGTGTTCGCCGAGCTTCGGCGCGCCGGAATGCGGATGCGGGCGCTTGCCGTCGAAGGTGATCGGCAATCCCACCACCGGAAGCTCGCTCCCCGGCAGAGTACGCAGAATGTCATTCGACTTGAACTGTTCGGTTTCCTGCAATTCCGCAATCGTATTCACGGGCTGACTCGGCACACCGGCTTTGGCAAACAACGCGATCCATTCGGCGCGCGGTTTGGTTTTCAAAATTGGGATCATCGCCGAGATCAGCGCGTCTCGATTGTCGAAGCGATTGCGTCCGGTCTTGAAACGCGGATCGTCGCACCACTGCGGAAATCCCATCACGTTCGCACATTTGTGAAACAGCCGGTCGTAACCCGCCGCGATCACCAGCGGCTTGTCGGCGGTCTCGAACACCTGATACGGCACGATGGTCGGCGTCGCAGCACCTGTGCGGTTGGAAAGCTCCTGTGTGACGTGATAACTCGCGAGCGACGTGTCGACCCACGATGCCGCACTATCGAGCAGCGACGTGTCGATGACGCAGCCTTTTCCCGTAACGTGGCGCTGTTGAAGCGCCGCGAGCGCGCCGATCACGCACCATTGCGCCGTCGCCTTGTCGTTGATCGCGGGCGCGCAGAATGTCGGCGGGTCTTCGTGGCGGCCGGTCTGCATCATCACGCCACTGAATGCTTGCAGCAGCGGATCAAAACCCGGCGCTTTCGACAACGGACCCGTCGGGCCAAATGCCCAGATCGAGCAATAGATCAGCTTCGGATTCACCTTCAGCATGTCGTCCGGCCCAACGCCGAGTTCGCTGACCACACCTGAGCGCAGATTTTGAATCAGGATGTCGGCATCCCGCACCAACGATTTCAGCTTCTCGACATCGGCGGCGTTCTTCATGTCGAGCGTCACCGAGCGCTTGTTGCGGTTGGTGACGTGAAACATGATCGAGGACTCGTCGATGAACGGCGGACCCCAGCCGCGTGCATCGTCGCCGCCGTCCGGCTTCTCGATCTTGATGACGTCCGCGCCCATGTCGGCGAGGATCGCGCCCGCAACGGGACCGGCCAGCGCCTGCCCGACTTCGATGACTTTGATTCCCGCGAGTGGGCCGCTCATGCGCGCTTCCCGTTTTGTTTTTATGACAGCGCCTTCAACGCCGCCTTGCCCGCATACTTCGCCTGCGATCCCAACAGTTGTTCGATACGCAGCAGCTGATTGTATTTTGCTGTACGATCCGCGCGAGCGAGCGAGCCAGTCTTGATCTGTCCGCAGTTCGTGGCAACAGCCAGATCCGCAATCGTCGAATCCTCCGTCTCGCCGGAACGATGCGACATTACCGCGGTGTAGCCTGCCTTGTGCGCCATTTCGACGGCGGCGAGCGTCTCGGTCAACGTGCCGATCTGGTTCACTTTGATAAGGATGGAGTTGGCACGTCCCGCCTTGATGCCTTCTTCAAGGCGCGTCACGTTTGTCACGAACAGATCGTCGCCGACCAGTTGACACTTCGCACCGATCAAATCGGTGAGCTGTTTCCAGCCGTCCATGTCGTCTTCCGACATGCCGTCTTCGATCGAGACGATGGGATATTTCTTGACGAGCGATTCAAGATACTTCGCCTGTTCGGCAATCGAGCGGGTTTTCTTCTCGCCTTCGTAGACGTATTTGCCGTCCTTGAAAAATTCGGTCGATGCACAGTCAAGCGCCAGCATCACATCGTCGCCGGCCTTGTAGCCAGCTTTGGAAATCGCGCCCATCNNNCCGATGCCATAGAGCGCTTCGGCCGCGCCTTGCTGTGCGGAATCCACAAGTGGCGATAATTTCTTGCCGGCCTTCTTCAATTCGGATTTGAGCGTGTGAAAAATTTCAGCGCCGCAACGCAAGGCGTCCGAAAATGCCTTCGCGCCGACGGGCATCACCATGATTTCCTGAAAATCGATCGGATTGTCGGCATGCACGCCGCCATTGATGATGTTCATCATCGGCACTGGCAACAGCCGCGCCGACGTTCCGCCGACGTAACGATAGAGCGGCATGTCGAGCGATTCAGCGGAGGCCTTCGCAATCGCCAGCGAGACGCCGAGGATCGCATTGGCGCCGAGACGGTTCTTGTTCGGCGAACCATCGAGGCCGATCATGATTTCGTCGATCTGCACTTGCTGTTCGGCATCCATGCCGCCAATGGCATCGAAGATTTCGGTATTGACGGCTTCGACCGCTTTCAGCACGCCCTTGCCGCTTCTTGTCGCCGTCGCGCAGCTCGACGGCTTCATGCGCACCGGTCGAAGCACCAGACGGAACCGCCGCGCGACCCATCGCGCCGTCTTCCAGAACGACATCGACTTCGACAGTCGGATTGCCGCGGCTGTCGAGAATTTCACGGCCGATGATGTCGACGATGGCTGTCATGTGCGCCTCTTGAAGCGTGCGGATTCGGGGTTTGGGCAGCTTCTACAGCATGGTTCGGGTGCCGAAAAGGCCAACAAGACGTGACGCGCGGGCGCGAATTGGCTATCAGGGCGCAACGGAGACCGCATGTCGAAAAAGCCAGCAAAATCGCCTGCCAAACCCGCGCTGCAACTCGGCCACCGGGTGCGCATGCCAACGTCGCCCGCAACCGCGAAACTCGATCGCGTGCCGAACCCTCATGCGGATACGGATTATCTGGTGCGGTTTGTCGCTCCCGAATTCACCACGCTTTGCCCGATCACCGGCCAGCCGGATTTCGCACATCTGGTGATCGACTATGCGCCGGGACAATGGCTGGTCGAATCCAAATCGCTGAAACTGTATCTGGCGAGCTTCCGAAATCACGGAGGTTTTCACGAGGGCTGTACGCTCGACATCGGCAAGCGCGTTACTAAGGAGATCAAACCGAAGTGGCTACGCATCGGCGGCTATTGGTATCCGCGCGGCGGCATTCCCATCGACGTGTTCTGGCAGGCCGGAAAATTGCCGAGCGGATTGTGGGTACCGGATCAGGGCGTCGCGCCCTATCGCGGACGCGGTTAGAAATCGACCATCTCATCGACTTCGTCGGGTCGCCGATGCAACATCTGCGCGGCGATGATGCCGAGCGCGAGGATCGCCGGAGCACTCAGCAGCAGCGTTGCGAGTTTGCCGAAGTGATCGAGTTCATAGCCGTACACGATCGGCCCGACCGCCTGCCCTAGAAAAAAGAAGAACGCGTGTAGCGACAGCGCCGAGGCGCGCGCTTCGGGTGCGAGATCGCTTGAGAACACCTGCAGCGATCCATGCAGCGAATAGAACCCCCACCCCATCAGGAGCAAAGCCAGCGCCTGAATTTCCCAGCGCGGCCCGAATGCGACGATCACGAACTGCAACGCGACAACCGCAGCACCGCCGATCATCAATGCCTTGGAGCCGAACTTCGGCAACATCCGCGATACGCTCATCGTGTAGAGCAGTCCGCCTATAGCAAAGCCGCAATCACGATGCCGGGGATCGATGCGCGTGTTTCACCAAGCTCAAACAGGAACGCCGCGACGAATGAAAATAGTCCGAGCACGAGAGCGCCCTCGATAAACACCGCGGTGAAACATACGCGCGCATTTGGATTGGCAATGATGGTTGCGTAGCCGCGCTTCAATCCGCTGAAGCTCATGCCGCTGGGTTTGCTCACCACGCCGCCGCGCCGAAAGCCGAGCATCACTGCGCCGGATGCCGCAATGATGATCGCGCCCAACACGGCGAGGACGCCGCGCCAACCGAGAAAATCCGCGATGATGCCGGCTGCCGTCGCACCCAGAAGATTGCCGGTCATCGCGCCGGCCAGCACACGGCCGAGTGCGACTTGTCTTTGTGCAGTGGGCACGAGATCGCTCGCCAATCCCATTGCGACGGGGAAAGTGCGGCCCGCCGCGACGCCGACAAGAATGCGCGAGACGAACAGCATCTGAAACGACGTTGCAAGCGCGCCGAGCGCGCATGCAGCGCCGAGAAGCGCGAGGCAGAAAATCATCAGCCGCGCTTTGCCGTAGATGTCGGCGAAAGCGCCCAAAATCGGCTGCGCAAAAGCAAATGACAACGCGACCGCCGAGGAGAGACTGGCCGCGGTTGCGATGGTGACGGCGAAATCTCCCGCGACCAGCGGTAGCACAGGGTCCATCGAGCGCGATGACAGCGCGGCTGCAAACGTCGTGGCCGCAATGACGTTGAGAATGGGAAGCATCGTTTCAAGCCGCGTTACGCTCGCGGACCTTTTTGTTATGTTTTTGCTTTCGCTACCGCGTCGAACGCCATGAGGTTTTTGACGAGCGCCTCGAAATCCTTCAGCGGCACCATATTGGGTCCATCGGACGGCGCGTTGTCGGGATCGGGATGGGTTTCGATGAACACGCCGGCGACACCGACGGCGACCGCCGCGCGCGCTAACACCGGCACGAATTCGCGTTCGCCGCCCGATGACGCGCCCTTGCCGCCGGGCTGCTGGACTGAATGCGTGGCGTCGAAAATCACCGGCGCGCCAGTCGTGCGCGCCAAAATGGGAAGCGCGCGCATGTCGCTCACAAGCGTGTTGTAGCCGAACGACGCACCGCGCTCGGTCACCAGAACATTTGCATTGCCCGCGCCTGTTACTTTGGCAACGACATTCGCCATGTCCCACGGCGCCAGAAACTGCCCCTTTTTGACGTTGATGACCTTGCCGGTTTGGGCGGCAGCGATCAGCAGATCGGTCTGACGCGACAGGAAGGCCGGGATCTGCAACACGTCGACAACTTCGGCGACGCGCGCGCATTGATCGATCTCGTGCACGTCCGTCAAAACCGAAAGCCCAAGTTTCGATTTGATCTCGCTGAAAATGGGAAGCGCCGCATCGAGACCCATGCCGCGCTTGCCGGATGCGCTGGTGCGGTTGCCCTTGCCGA
>JAPLPA010000489.1 GCA_026400415.1 Afipia sp.
ATGATGATGGGCTTCATCCAGCCCGGAACGAGGCGGGGAACATTGTTGCAGATGATCGGCTCACGGAAGATCACGCCGCCCAGGATGTTGCGGATCGTGCCGTTGGGCGATTTCCACATCTGCTTGAGGTGGAACTCCTTCACGCGCGCTTCGTCCGGCGTGATGGTGGCGCATTTGACGCCGACGCCGTGCTTTTTGATCGCGTTGGCCGCGTCGATCGTCACCTGATCGTTGGTCTTGTCGCGGTACTCCATTCCGAGGTCGTAATATTCGAGCTTCACATCGAGGAACGGCAAAATGAGCTTGTCCTTGATGTACTGCCAGATGATCCGGGTCATCTCGTCGCCGTCGAGTTCAACGACCGGGTTTGCGACCTTGATTTTTGCCATGGGGAATGGAGCCTTCTTGAAGGGAGATACCGGCAAGCGGGTGGGATTAGGGCGGCTATAGCATCGCAATGAGGGCCGCGAAAGCCAGCCCAAAGCAGCACGGATGCGCGATTTGAGCGCGGCGGCGGGCCAGTAAAATTTCGAGCCGAAAGCCGAAATCCAAAGAGTTTTGTAACCTTTTGAAATTATTATAGATTTTAAGATCGAGCGAAACGAATTTTGCAGCGATTTCCGTGGCTTGAATCGGGTTCTTCAGAACTTGATTCAATCTCCTAAGCTGTTGAATCGACATCTTGAGAAGTTGATTCACTCCCTTCAGTCCTTGAATCAAAAACTTCGGTTCTTGAATCATTGCCTTCAGTGGTTGATTCAGAACGCTGACTGGTTGATTCAGTGCCTTCGCGCGTTGAATGGGAAGCCCAGCAGATGTCCGGAACGGACAAGACCAAAACGGCAAAAGTCTTCGAAGGGCCGCTCGTCATTCTTGTCGAGCCGCAGCTCGGTGAGAACATTGGCATGTGCGCGCGTGCAATGGGAAATTTCGGACTTTCTCGGCTGCGCATCGTCAACCCGCGTGACGGTTGGCCAAACACCGCCGCCCAGCGCGCGGCCGCGGGCGCAGATCACATTCTGGAACAGGCGGAATTGTTCGACACCGTGCAGGCGGCTGTTGCGGATTGCTCACTTCTATTCGCTACCACTGCCCGCGCGCATGATCAGGCCAAGCCTGTTGTCGGACCGGACCAGGCTGCGCGCGAAATTGTCGTTGAGATCGCGGCGAAGGGGACGGCCGCTATCATGTTCGGGCGAGAGCGTTACGGATTGCAGAACGAGGAAGTCGCACTCGCCAATCGCATCATTACCTTTCCGGTCAATCCGGCGTTTGCGTCGCTCAATCTCGCACAAGCCGTTCTTCTCGCCGGCTATGAGTGGTTCAAGCTTTCCACCCAAAACGAATTGCCATTCGGCATGCCAGAGCGCTCCGAGCGCGCATCCAGTCACCAGATGCAGGTGTTCTTCGACAATCTGGTGAACGAACTCGACAAGGTCGAATTCCTGCGTCCGCCTGAAAAGCGCGAGGTGATGCTCGTGAACCTGCGTAACATCTTTGCGCGCATGGAGCCGACCAAGCAGGACATGCACACGCTTCATGGCGTGGTGATGGCGATTGCAGAAGGTCGCAAGGGCCCGGCAAAAGGTGGCGTGCTCGACGGTAACGAGGCATCGCGCTTGCGTGCGCTGCTCGCCGAACACGCGGAAGCGCGCTCGCCGTCGGAAAGCGGAACGGTACGCGGGCTTGCAAGACTGCTGAGAAGAAATCCGACTGATGCCGAGCGGAATCTGTGGCGTGCGCTCACGACGGATCGCCGTTTCGCATCCCACTTTCGGCGGCAGACGCCGGTGGGAAAGCATATTCCGGACTTCGTGTCGTTCTCGAAGCGGATGGCGATTGAGCTTGTGAACGATCAAGAGCCGGAAAGTGTCAAACGAGATCGCGCTGCGCGTAATGTTTGGCTGGGCGAGCGTGATTATCGCGTGGTGGCGGTGGACGCTGCGAATGTCGAAGGCGGGCTGGCGGACGTGCTCGATTCCATTGCGCGGGCCATGGCCTGAGTTGCCAAGCACCTGCGATTAGTTCCCGCCGACTTCAAAAAAATGACCGGAACAAAAGTTCCAAATGGCTCTTATCCCGGCAGCGGCGGCGCATCCGCCGGGACAGGAGAATTCAAATGTCTATTGGTACAATCATCCTCATTATTTTGGTTATCGCACTGTTGGGCGGATTTAGCGGCATCGGCGGCGGTCCTTTCTATGGCACCGGTTATTACGGCGGCGGCGGTCTCGGCCTCGTGGTCGTCGTTCTGCTGATCCTGCTTCTGCTTGGAAAACTTTAAGCGCGGCAGCTTCGTTTCATCTCACCCAGCTCACCCAGCGCAGGAGGTTTCGTCATGCGAACTTTTC
>JAPLPA010000342.1:0-3762 GCA_026400415.1 Afipia sp.
CGCAACGGCTATACCGCTGTGACGTTCGATTTTCTCGGCCACGGGCGCAATCCGGTTCCGATGCGCGGCGACATCACGGAGGGCACCGACATCACGTCCGCCCTTCTCAGCGAACTCGGACAGGTCGCGGACTATTCGCGCAAACTACCATCCAGCGACGGACGTATGGCTGTCTTAGGCCATTCGATGGCATCCGATATTGTTGTCAGATACGCGCAAGCGAGCCCGAACATCGACGCAACCGTTGCGGTCTCGGTTTTCTCACCAGTGGCAACCGCGACGAGCCCGCGAAATTTGCTGGTGATTGTCGGTTCGGCCGAACCCGGCATGCTGATCGACGAAGGCCGCCGCATCGTCAATCTGACTGCGGGCGGAGGCGCGATCGAGCGCAAAACCTACGGCCAATTTTCCGACGGCACTGCGCGAAGATTTGTGCTCGCGCGCGGTGTCGAGCACATTGGCGTACTCTACAGCCGCGACAGCATGACGGCATCTCTGGCGTGGATGAACGCCGCTTTCGCGCGATCATCCAGCGGCGAGGTGGACCGCAGAGGAATCTGGCTCGCGATGATGTTTGCGGGCATCGTAGCCCTATCGTCGCCTTTGTCGCGGTCGCTCCCGGTCATAACGGCGGCCCCCGAGGGCGCCAATATCAGCTGGAAACCCCTTATTTTATTGGCTTTCCTGCCTGCAGCCGCGACACCGCTCATGCTTTGGAAAATGCCGACGGACTTTCTGCCGATCCTGCTGGGCGATTATCTCGCACTTCATTTTGCGCTTTATGGCCTTCTGACATTCTTGATGCTTCTGACCATACGCCATTCAGCACGTAACATTGCGGGCGAACCGAAACCGTCGCCGCAATGGACGACAATCGCGATCGCGGCAGTTCTCGTGGCAACTTATGAAATTATCGCCTTCGGCCTGCCGCTCGATCGTTACGTATTTTCTTTTTTGCCGATCTCGTCACGCGTCCCCATCATGATCGTCATTCTATGCGGAACACTTCCCTACTTCATGATGGATGAATGGCTGACGCGCGGAATTGCCGCAAGACGAGGCGCGTATGCGCTGACAAAATTTGCTTTTCTGCTGTCGCTGGCGATTGCAATTCTGCTCAATCCGCAAAAGTTGTTTTTCCTTGCTATTATCGTTCCCGCGATCCTTTTGCTGTTTGTGGCTTTCGGTCTGATCAGTGGATGGGTCTATCGGACTACCCGACATCCCTTTCCCGGAGCCATCGCTAACGCCGTGATGTTTGCATGGGCAATCGCGGTCACGTTTCCGATGGTGGTGCGATGACAAAGGTCTCGACCATTGGACTGGAAGCCATCTCATCGCCGGTTGTCAGCCCTGCGGCGGCGCGAGATCTTTGCACCGATTGCGGCATTTCGCGAACCAGCGATCCAAAACGCTGCGGTCACGCCTGTCAGTTCATCAAACCAGATTACCCGCAATTGGAAGCCCGCGTTCATGGACGCGCGCGCGATCCGCAACGCACCGATGAAATTTTCTTCGGACCGTTCCGTCGCATGGTGCGTGCATCACTCAAAGCGCCGCGCGAAGGGGCCCAATGGACAGGGATAACCACGCGGATCGGAGAACTGCTGCTCGAAACGGGAGCGGTCGATGCAATCCTGACAATGACACAAGACCCCAACGACAAATGGAAGCCAGTTCCTGTTCTCGTCACGAAAGCCGAGGGAATGGCGCAATGTCGTGGCATGCGGATGGGATACGCGCCCTTGTTGGCATTGCTCGAACCGGCACGCGCGCGCGGTTACAAGCGGCTCGCGGTGATCGGCATCCCCTGTCAGGTCTACGCTTTGCGCGCGCTTGAACAGGAACTTGGATTCGAACGGCTCTATGTGATCGGCACACCGTGTTCCGACAACACGACCACAGAAAGTTTCCATCAATTCCTGGATTTGCTGTCGGATCGACCCAACACGATTAGTTACCTGGAATTTCGGGCAGACTATCATGTCGAGCTTCGGTTCGATGACGGGCGCGTCAAGGAAATTCCATTTTTGAAACTTCCGATTTCCAAACTGCCGCCCGATTTCTTCCCGCTGACATGCCGCACCTGCGTCGACTACACCAACGTCCTTGCGGATATCACCGTTGGATATATGGCCGCTCAGGGCGATCAATGGCTTCTGATACGAAACGAACGCGGCGAAGAATTGATCGGATTGCTCGGCGATGAGGTACGGACATCTGAATTAGATTCGGCGGGAAAGCGCGCTGGTCCGGTCCGAGGTTTTATGAAGAACGTCGAGCTCGCTGCGGGCGGCCTGCCGTTGCGCGCGATGCCCGATTGGCTCCGTGCTTTGATGGGTTGGGTCATGCCCAGGTTTGGTCCGCGCGGCCTTGAATTCGCACGCGCGCGAGTGGAGATGAAGGCTGTCGAAACGATTCTGCACTTGCGCAGGAATTATCCAAAGCGCCTGAAAAATATGGTCCCTGCCCACGTCTGGGCTTTGGTCAAACCCTACGGTATCGAATCGCGAGACGACGAGCGAAATCAGCAATAGGTCTACATAAACGAAAAAGCCGAGAGCTTTGAGCTCCCGGCGATGTTCTCGACATCGTTCTAGTTTTACTTCGGATTCCCTGTTGACCCATTCGCCGAGCTGATTCCCGTATCGGACGAGGTGGGCGCCGATCGCGTATCAGGTTCTGGGTTTGCTGGCTGATATTGTTTTGGCCGGTCAGCAGTACCGACTGGCTGAGACATCGACGAGCCGGTCGTTCCAACAGGTGTCGTTGATTGCGTAGTTTCAAAGGTCGATTTGCTTTTGTAACCCGCAAACAAAAGACCCATCGCGATAAATCCAATCACCGCAATTCCTAAAAGTTCGGGCAATGCGCCTTGTGGCGCGACGCGACCAGTATTGCCACCTTTTACGAGGGCGTTCGCGGCGATATCTCGGTTTCGCTGCGATCGCAGAAATCCAAGAAAAGCAAAGCCTGCAATAACAATTGCAGACGCAAGCGTAAAAAACATGAGCCATGAAATGGATTGATCGCCAGCCATTTGAGTCTCCATTGGCAATGAATGGAGAGAATGGATCAGACCCGAAATTGTTCCATACGGTTTACAAGTTCGGGAATTACCCAACAAAATACATTCTAAAACGCTTTGACTTCGTCAAGTTCCGCTGACAATCTTGTTGTCCAGTCAGGAGAACGCACGATGTCCGATAAAGACAGCATCATCAAGAAAATTGAAAAGGAAGTCGTCGATGTTGCGAAAAAAATAGAAGATTTTGCGGACAAAGTCGCTGCGCCAGAAGAGCCGCTCGTCATTCTCCCTAACGACGAAAATGACAAACCAAATTTCTCAAAGAAATCGTAGCGCATTGCTCAAGAAATCTTCGATGAGAAAGACAGCAGAAAATTCCGGTTCCAGGAATCTGGAACGCTTACTTGCGCGCATGGCTTTCCAAAAAGACCAATCTGCGTTCAATGAGTTATACGCCGCCACCAAGGGGCGTCTCTTTCTAACGGCGATGCGGATAGTGAGACGCGGCCACATGGCGGAGGAAATCGTTCAGGACGGCTATTCCCGTATCTGGCTGAATTCCGGCTCTTACCGTCCAGCATTGGGATCGCCGATGAACTGGATGATCACGATCGTCCGAAACCTGTCCATCGATGTCATAAAAAAATCTACATGGGAAATTTACTCCGACGACACGGGTCTGACTGAACTGACCGCTGATTACCCTTCCGCACTTGAGGCAATTGAAGCTAACG
>JAPLPA010000342.1:3778-4203 GCA_026400415.1 Afipia sp.
GATGAAGCGCGATCTGGTCATTGCGGCCTACATTCTCGGTGAGAGCAGAGAGCAGCTTTCGAAGGAAGCCGGCGTTCCGATCAATACGGTGAAAACATGGATCCGAAGGTCACTGCTCGAAGTGAAGGAAATCCTGCGAAATACGGATAAAGACTCTGAACAAATTCCAGTTGCGAACGCCTCTCCAGACCTGTCGAATCCGGCAGTCGGCGGTGAAATTTTACCGATCGGCGGCGTTTTGCGGACCTGATGCCGTAAAAACCATGAATGGCGAAAAATTTGGCTTTTCCATTTCGCGCCGTCTGTCCGGGATCAGCGCCTATGAGACAGATTTAGTGGCTTGAGGAACGGAGGATTTCTGGCTCATCGTAACCATTGAGGAGTGGAGATGAGACAGAAATCCGTATCCCCTGAATCGCCGTCTG
>JAPLPA010000426.1 GCA_026400415.1 Afipia sp.
GGGACATCCGCGCTGAAGCTGAAACGCTTTCCAGAACATCAGATGCACAATCCGGACTCGCAAAATATCGATGTCGCCGTCGCGTCCGGGTTTGGACATGAATGGTCCACCTTTCGGCAAGGTGAGCGCGATCTGTCGAACGCAGACCGGGCCGCGATTTTCAATGACTATTTTGCAATTTTCCCGTGGGAACGTCTGCCACCGCAAAGCGTCGGCATGGATGTCGGCTGCGGCTCCGGGCGCTGGTCGGTGCTGGTGGCACCCCGCGTCGGTCATCTGCATCTGCTCGATGCGAGCAATGAGGCGCTTGAGGTCGCGCGGCAGAATTTGTCGGCAGCGAACAACTTGACGTTTCATCGCGCCAGCGTCGGTGAATTGCCGCTGCCTGACGGATCGCTCGACTTCGCTTTCTCTCTCGGTGTGCTGCATCACGTGCCGGACACGCAGGCGGCGATCCGCGCTATCGCCGCCAAACTGAAATCCGGCGCGCCATTCCTGATCTATCTTTATTATGCGCTCGATAACCGTCCGGCCTGGTATCGCGCACTGTGGAGACTGAGCAATATGTTTCGTGTCGTGATTTCGCGATTGCCGGAAACGCCGAGATTGTGGATCAGTCAGATCATCGCCGTCACGGTTTATTGGCCGCTCGCACGGCTCGCAACGTTTGTCGAACGGCTCGGCTTTTCTGCCGCCGCATTGCCGCTGGAATACTACAAAGACCGCGCATTCTACGTGATGCGCACGGATGCGTATGATCGTTTCTGCACGCGCCTCGAGCAGCGATTTACGCGCGTACAAATTGCCGATTGCGGGATTTTCCGATGTCCGATTTTCAGAGCACACGCCCTATTGGTGTGCCGTCGGCATCAGGCAGTGATATGAAACGCACGCAATGACGCCGATCACCATCATCGCGATTCCACTTGCGGCGGGCGTTGCCTGCGCGGTGCTCGTTCTTGTGTTGCGTCCCTTGCTCGCGCGGTACGCGATGGCGCGCCCCAATGTGCGGTCGTCGCACAAAATCCCCACGCCGCAAGGCGGCGGCGTAGCCGTGATTGCGGCAACCATTGCGGCAGTTGCGTTGGCCAGTGCGGTGTTCGGCGTTCGAACCGACTCAATGGTGCCGATTCTCGCCGCAGTTATTTTCATCGCATGCGTCGGGGCAGCGGACGATTTACGCCCCATCCCTGCGCTGCCACGGCTCCTTCTTCAGGCGGCGGCGATTGCAATTCTGTTCGTCGCGCTGCCGAAAGGATTTCAGCTTTTCGGCTTTCTGCCATTCTGGCTGGAGCGCGCGCTGATGCTGATCGGTGCATTGTGGTTCATCAATCTAGTAAATTTCATGGATGGGCTCGACTGGATGACGGTGGCGGAAATTGTTCCGATCGCTGCGGCACTCGCGCTGTTCGGTATTTCGGGGCATCTGACGAACACAACGACCATTATCGCACTGGCGCTCGGCGGCGCGATGCTCGGCTTTGCGCCATTCAATCGTCCAGTTGCAAAACTCTTTCTCGGCGATGTCGGCAGCCTGCCGATCGGCATGCTGGCCGGATGGTGTCTATTGCAGCTTGCAGGCAATGGACATCTGATCGCAGCACTGCTGCTACCGCTTTATTATCTGACGGATGCAACGGTCACACTGTTCCGGCGTATCGGAAACGGCGAAGCAATCTGGGTTGCGCACCGTTCGCATTTTTATCAGCGTGCGACCGATAACGGATTCACGGTCATGCGTGTCGTGACGGAAGTATTCGTGCTCAATATCGCGCTTGCGATACTCGCCGCGATCACGCTCTACACGAAATCGTCCGGCGCAGACGTGGCCGCGCTCGCAATCGGCGGCATCTCTGTGACGCTGGTGTTGATCCGCTTTTCGCGACCGCGCGCTGCCGTCTAAAATATCAATCAGCCCCAGCCTTGAATTCCGGCACGGCCTCCTTCAGCACCGAGACGATGACATCGCGCTGTTCGCTGCCTACTGCCTTATCGAGTGTCGCGAGCCAATTCCTCAACGTCTCCAGCGGCGGTTCATTGGGGCGCGCCGCAACGATACCATCCGGGCGGACGCCCGTGAAGACAATTTCGATATCGTAACCCGGCTGCAGGCCGGACAATTTTATGATGCGCTCGGCAAGATCGACGATCTTCACCGGCTGACCCATGTTGAGCACGTATACGGACACATCGGGACGCTGCGGCGTCAGCGCATGCGCAGCCGATGTAATCACAAGATCGCACGCCTCGCGGATGGTCATGAAGTAGCGGACCATGTCCGGATGGGTCACGGTCACCGGACCGCCGGCTTCGATCTGCGCCTTGAATTTCGGAACAACCGAGCCGTTCGAGGCCAGCACATTGCCGAAGCGCACCGAGATCAAGCGCATCGGCGTCTCCGCAAAACGCTTGGTGAGACCGAGCATTGACACGGGTTCGATGGCCTTGTCGGTGGAGATCATCACCATCGCTTCGGCACCCGCTGCGGCGGCCGCATCGGCAACATTCACTGAGCCGAAAATGTTGGTCTTGACGCCTTCACCCCAGTCGCGTTCCAGAATTGGCACGTGCTTCAGCGCAGCGGCATGAAACACGATATCCGGCCTGAACGCCGTCATCAGGTGCGTGATGCGATCCCGATCGCGGATATCCGCGATCCGGCCCTCAATAACTGCGTCCTGGAATTTCGCGGCGAGACTTTCCGTGATGGCGTGCAGCGCGGGTTCTGCGTTCTCCACAATCAGCAGCCGCGCCGCTCCGAATGTCAGCGCGCGGTCGCAAATCTCCGAGCCGATCGAGCCGCCACCGCCGGTCACAACGACAGACTTGTTTCTGACGAAAGCTTCGAGCCGTCCGTAATCGATCTTCACGCTTGGCCGGAGCAAAAGATCTTCGACGGCGACCGGTGCGAGACGTGGCGTTTCACCGCTTCCTTCCAACGATGGAAGGCGGCTCACCGTCAATCCCAATTTGCGGGCGCGCGTCAGCACCGATTCCGGCGACGCATCCGCCTCAAAGGCCGACGGCATCATGACCAGACGCTGGATCGGCTGCTCGCGCCGCTCGAAATCGGCAACGACGTCTGAAAAGTCGTCAATGCCGCCGACCACGGAAATTCCGCGTATCGACTGTCCACGATCCGAACGAGATGGCGACAGAATTCCGACCGGCCATACCCGCTTCACCGCACCGCTCTCAACGCCGCGCAAAAACACCTCGGCATCCGCCGCGCGCCCGACCAAAATCGTGGGAGCCGCGTGAAGATTGCGCGCCTGACTCAGCGTGCGCGAATAGCGGAAATAACGATAAGCCAGCCGCGCGCCGCCAAGTGCGAAGATTTCCAGAACCCAGTAGATGACGATGGTTGTCTTGCCGAAGAAAAACGTGCCGTACACGTTCGGCGCAATAAAAATATAATCCAGCACCGTCAGGGCCAGCGCCAGCACCGTCGCGACCTTCACGATGTTGAATAGATCCGGCAGCGAGATGAAACGCCATTTCGTGACGGTCAGCTTGAAGACGTAACAAACCACCATGCTGAACAGCACGAAGTAAGGAAGAATACGCAACAGCAACGGCAGGCGATCAAGGAACCCATTGCCCTCGAAACGCAGATAGAAGCTCATCATGACGGCAGCCGCCGTTGCCAGCGCATCGTAGGCGGCGATCAAATAATTTCGCCAGGTCAGCTGCAGGACGCCGCGCAGATAACGTCTCATCGCGGTGCTCTTTCCGCCGCAACGTCGGTCGAATCTGGATCTGCGCTACGTCGGAAAACCATCCCGCCGGCGACGCCGACTGCCAGCACGTAAATCCAGCCTTCGGTGAAATCGAACAGATGTGAGTTGAACAGCGAGCTGACAAGATTTTGAACGACCGCAGCAAGGCCGATCCATGCTGCAAGCCCGGACGACGACCAGAACAATCTCAGATGCGCAATCCAGGTCGCGTAAAGTGCAACGAGGCCGAGAACTCCCCACTGCACCGCTACATTCAAAGTCTGGTTGTGCGGATTGGCGATGACTTCGGCGGATGCGCCGGTCTGACCGATCGCGTCGCGCTCGAACAATGCCTTGGTCGAGCCTGTGCCGTGACCGAGCAACGGCGCGGCTTCAACGAACTTGATGGATTTACGCCAATATTCAAGCCGCTGCCCGGTCGATGTCGGGGCATTTGCTTCGTGATATTGCCGGTACTCGCTAACGAGTTCTGTCGTGCGAAAGCGCAGATAGGGTGATGCCGACCACGCCGCTGCAATGACGGTAAGCGTCACAATCGATAAAATAGCCTGACCCCGGCGCTGCAAATGAACGATTGCAAAAGCCGCAAGCAAAATCGGAATGCAAACCAGCACGGTCCGCGAGTTTGCGACGAACACCATATTGGCCAGAAATGCGACGACCAGCGCGCCCAAGAAAATCGCAAAGCGCTTGCTTCGGCCCTGCCAAAAATAAGCTGCCGCGCCGAGCGCGCCGAAGGCACATAACGCAAATTCCTGGCTTTGCGCGATCGAGTTTTTGAGCGGCACGCCCGCATACTTGCTCGATGCAGGCGTCAATTGAGGATCGATAGAAATAAGCCATGACAGGAGCATCACGCCTGTACATGAAACGAGGAACGCAATCGCGACCCACAGTCCGCGTCCGGATTTTTCAAATTGATAGATGAAAAACGGGATCAGCAGCAGTTTGGCGACAGGCGCCAATCCGTGCAGTCGCACGGTCCATGCAATATCGCTTGCCCAGAGCATTCCGAGCAAAGCCACCACAAATAATGCAACCGGTGCCACGGATGCGGGCCGCTTCAACGCCATGACGAAATGCGTCGCGTCGAAAGCCGGAGCCAAGGACAGAAGAAAGACGACGACAAAAATCGATACCAGCGATGTAGACCACGGTAACGACAATGCGACGAGCACAGCCAGAATATCGGCAGCACGGATCCATGCGGCTGAATCCTGCGAGGATCGCGACAGAACTCCAGTTTGCGAATGCGATACGGTCCCGGCCATGCGTTCGTCTCGATCGCGCCTTGAAATGCGCTGCCGCAGCGTCCGTTTTGAACGCCTTGCCGGCCCCTCTGCCCTCACCTTTGCCCCAGACCCGCACGGCAGGCAATGTGGTACAGGCGAGCCCCGTGGCTATATCCTTCTCAGTGTGAAAGAACCAACAAAAACATATAATTAGGTGAACGTGTAAAACGCCATTATGGATTTGGCGGCGCGGTCCGCGCGTGTCATTTTGGCCAATTCCCGCCTCCCCAGATCGTCCGCTGGAAGGCTCAATCGAGATCGAGACACGATGCCGTCTGACCCCACCGTCGATTTTCTCGCGCCGCTGTTTGTCCCCGGCAATCGCCCGGACCGTTTTGCCAAGGCGGCGGCCTCGGGCGCGGATGGAGTCATTCTCGATCTGGAAGATGCGGTCGCCCCCGGAGACAAGGATAGCGCGCGGACGACGATTACGACATCGCCTTTGCCAGCAAACGCCGTCGTTCGGATCAATGCCCACGGCACGCGATGGTACGATGACGATGTGAAGGCCGTCAAAAATCTCGGCATCGGCAGCGTGATGGTGCCGAAAGCCGAATCCGCCGAACACGTGAAGCAGTTGCGAAACGCGCTCGGCGATCTGCCCGTGATTGCGCTGATTGAATCCGCAGAAGGGCTGGCGAATGTGCGCGACATCGCGCGTCACGTGGACCGGCTCGCCTTCGGCTACATCGATTTCAGCGCCGATCTCGGATGCAGCATGGACAGACATGCGTTGTTGCAGGCTCGGTCCGAGATCGTGCTGGCGTCGCGCCTTGCAAACATCGCAATGCCACTCGAAGGCGTCACCCCGTCTTTCGACGACACGCAGGAAGTCGAGGATGATGCGCGCTATGCAGCTGCATTCGGCTTCGGCGGCAAGCTGTGCATTCACCCGAAGCAGATTGCGCCGGTGCTGTCCGGCTTTCGTCCCGCACAGAAAGACGTCGACTGGGCAAAGAAGATTTCAAACTCGGGCGACGGCGCAGCCTCGGTCGATGGCATGATGGTCGATGCGCCGGTTCGGTTGCGGGCTGCCAGAATCTTGTCTGCTGCGCAAAAATGCGACGCTGCAAGCGCCCGGAAATAATTGGCGCATTCACGCGCCGTCGAGTGGCACCAGATAGACCAGCAAAATTTCCTCGGCATCTTCAGTGCCGTCGGCTTCGCGGAACATCGCCACTTCATCGGCTGTGCCGGGACGCACGCTGATCTTGTCCTGCCCATTCCAGATCGGCCGGCCTTCGGATTTCAGAGACCCAAGATCGTCGAGCATCCAAGGCTCGCTGCAAAGCTCCCTCGCTTCTGGCGTGTTTCGCGCCTCGAAAGCAAGGACGGGCCGGTCGCCGACAAGAAGCACGAATACACGCGCGATAAGGGTCGGTGTCATGTCCTAACCGCCTCACAGACATGGAGCGTATTTTTATCAAATTGCACCGAAAAAGATCCTCAACATTG
Source organism: Afipia sp. (assembly GCA_026400415.1). GTDB lineage: Bacteria > Pseudomonadota > Alphaproteobacteria > Rhizobiales > Xanthobacteraceae > Afipia. Next base: position 6,488 of record JAPLPA010000426.1, read on the forward strand.
TTGTCGCGCGACACCCTTCGGAACGGCCCTCCGAAGCTTATATTCCAGCTGATTTATAAGGTGCGCGATCAAAAAAATATCCGCAACCGGACAACGCAGTCTGGCGAATAAAGTTCCCGGCGTGACCGATACCCGGTTTTTTTGTGCATCGATTTGGCATTGATTTTCCATATTTTAACACCCTGCCGCGCGAGGCTACGCCGCGCTTGAAATGCCTCATGGCAAGCCGATAGTTCAGCCTCAACAATCTACCGTCCGGATTGAGGAGTCAGACTATGCTCCAGATCGCATGCGGCATCATCGCCAGCTCCGCACTGTTTTATTTTGCCTCGAACCGCGACGCGCCCTCATGGACGCGGCCGTTCTGCACCTATGGCGACGTGTTCTGCCAGCACCCGCAATGGCTCCTCTATGTCGGGGCCATCTCGCTCGTATGGGCGCTGTTTCTTAAGGTTGATAGAATCTAAACGGCGCGCCGCGGCACCCACAGCCGGCCATATTTTACGAGCCTTTAATCGTCCCGCCCAATTGGGCGACCTCATCGTCAATTCTAAGGGTTTTGCGACGCTCAGTCGGTATCACTTTGCTGAAAGATTCCAGCATCGGACGACGACATGACCGGCAGAATGCCAAACTTGCTTTCCCGTTTTCACCGCAATAGCCGCGCCAACGTAGCGGTCATTTTCGCAATTGCCATCATGCCTATTCTGGGCGGTGTCGGCTGCGCGGTCGACTACAGCACGGCCGTCCGCCTTCGCAGCAAGCTACAGGCGGCATCGGATGCCGCGAGCGTCGGCTCGGTCGCCAAGACATCGCCAGCCTATATCGCGGCAGGCTCC
>JAPLPA010000076.1:0-14594 GCA_026400415.1 Afipia sp.
TCGCCCAATCCATAGGCCCTCGCGCCGAGATCGATGTAGTTGTATTCGACTTTGCCGCTCCAAGGGCCGCCGAGAGCGAACTCGACGCCTGCACCCGCAACCCAGCCGAGATGCATGCGCGCTTTGGTCGCAAAGATATTGTCGTTGGCGTCGTTGAGATCTATTTGGGTTCGTCCGTATGCCGCGCCGCCCGTGACATACGGCAACACTGTTCCGAATGCATAACCAAGCCGCCCGCGCACCGTGCCGAAATACTCGAACTGGGTATTGAAAGGAGCCTGTGTGAGTTTCGGCCGATCCACCGGGCTCGGAAACGAAATGTCCGTCTCGATACCGAGCACCAATCTATTCGGGAGTTGCAGATTGTAACCCGCCTGATAGCCACCGATCAGTCCGGTGATGCTGGATGGGAAGGCAATGCCTTGAAGCGGGAGAGGATTCGTACCCGGCCCGTAGTTGCCGGTGCCATAGCCCGTGTGCCCTCCCAAATATAATCCGCTCCAGTCGAAATATGTTTCCACGCGCGGCGCCTTCACCGGCATGTCGGCCGCCATAGCGGCATCGAGCGTCAGCGCGCCGAGAGCAACGCTCGCGAACAGGCGCTTCATGACCCGTCACTGAATTTGTTTTTGCGAATCATCGCGCGCGATCCGGGCGTGTCGTCGATTGACGTGCTTTGCCATGATCGAATCCGAAGCGCCACTTCGCAGTACGCAGCCGTTCAAATGTCATTCTGACGTAACAATGTTGCACGACAAATTTCCCGCAAAACTCTCTGAAGGACAGACAGCATTAGTTGCGAATGATTGTCAACAGTTATTGCGAATGATTTGCAACAGGCTTTGTAACCTGAAAAACAACCCGTTTAACTGGAGATTACGGGCTTATTAGCCAGCCGCGCGAGATCGAAACGGTGGATGTCGCCGAGCAATTCGCAGAAAGCCTCGGCACCGAATTTGATCAAGGCTTCCCCCTTTTCCGCAGTAGCAAGCGTTGCATCGCCGACGGCGCCTTGCGGATTGAGATCCTGTGCGGCCCAGGCGAAGGGTGCCGGCCGTCCTGCAGACAGCCAACGAAATTCCTGCGCCATCGTGCGACCGGCTGAGACGAAATTTGCGATTCGATCCACGCGGACCTGCGCGGGAAATGCTGCCAGCATGATCGACGTCTCGATCGCGCCGCCATGAATGCCGTGGCGCACTTCATCGTCTGGAAAAAGCCCCGCCGGAATGCCGAACCGGCTCCAACTTGTAGTGACGGCAAGCATCTCGTGCCTGGCCCGCAGATCCTGTGCGATCAAGGCCATTGCGGCGCTGTTGCCACCGTGGCTCGTAACGATCACGAGCTTGCGAATGCCGGCCTTTGCGATGGCGTCGCCGAGTGCCGTCCATGATCTCAACGCAACCTCGGCTTTTTCGATAGGAAGAAAAGTTACGGGAATATTTTTGGGTAAAATCCCTTGAACGCGCGCGAGATAGGCCTGCGCGATCAGCGAGTCGGTTTCCAGCGGCAGATGCGGGCCGTGTTGTTCGGTCGCAGCCAGCGGTAGTACAGCGATCCAGTTCGATACGGCGCTTTTATCCACCTCCGGCCAACGAATCGCGGTCCAGTCGCGGTGCGGTACGGCTGTTGTCATGCATCCACTTTTCGCGAGAGAGATTTCATTGCGACGGTTTGCAGGGTAGCTTCGCGTGGATGCAAGCTCAAGGTCATCGACGGAGTCTCCTCATGCTGCCAAGTCGTCAGTTAGGGCTTTTATCGCGCGCGATTGCTGCGGGGTTTGCTTCTGTCGGCCTTGTAGCATTGGTACTGATCGCGTCTCCCGCGTCCGCGCAGAAAGCCGATCTCGACAAGGTCTCGTTTGGCACGAACTGGGTCGCCGAGGCGGAGCATGGCGGCTTCTTCCAGGCGGTCGCAGACGGCACCTATAAGAACTACGGCCTCGACGTCACGATCGTTCCGGGAGGGCCCAACGTCAACAATCGCATTCAACTGATCGCCGGCAAGATCGACTTCTTCATGAGCGCGAACACGCTGCAATCGTTCGATGCTGTTGCTAACAAAGTGCCGGTTGTCGCAGTGGCTGCCATGTTTCAAAAAGACCCCCAGGTTTTCTTGGCTCATCCTGAATCCAAGATTGCAAAACTCGAAGACCTCAAGCCGCTCACTTTGTTTGTGTCGAAGGAGGGTATGCCAACTTATTTTCAGTGGCTGAAATCCGAATACGGCTTCAGCGAAGACAAGGTGAAGCCTTACACGTTTAATGCACAGCCATTTCTGGCCGACAAGAAAAGTGCGATGCAGGGCTACGTGACGTCAGAGCCATTCGCTGTCGAACAGCAGGCAAAATTCAAGCCGACGGTCATCCTGCTCGCCGACTTTGGGTTCAGCACCTATTCGACATTGATCGAAACGCGCGTCGACTTCGCGGACAAGAAGCCGGATGTTGTGCAGCGCTTCGTCGATGCATCCATTGTCGGCTGGTACAATTATCTTTACGGCGATGCCAAGCCGGGGAACGCGCTCATCAAAAAACTGAATGCCGAAATGAGCGACGAGCTTCTCGCTTACTCCATCGACAAGATGAAGCAATACGGCATCGTCGATTCAGGAGATTCCTTGAAGGACGGCATCGGTGCAATGAGCGACGCGCGGATGGCGGATTTCTTCGGCAAGATGGTTCGCGCGGGCGTGACCTCGCGCGACATCGATTATCGTAAGGCGTATACCTTACGCTTCATCAACAAGGGCGTTGGACTCGACCTGCGGTCCAAGAATTCCCCAAAGAACTGATGGCGCGCGCGTGATTGAACCCCCCGTTCTCGAAGCAGATGCGCGTGACATGCCGTTGGCCGCGGGCGTGGCAGTGCGATTGCGCGGCGCTACCAAGATTTACGACAATGGCGTCGCAGCGCTCGGCCCGCTCGATCTCTCCGTGCGGTCGGGCGAGTTTGTTTCGCTGCTCGGTCCATCGGGTTGCGGCAAATCCACGGCGCTTCGTCTGATCGCCGGATTGAGCGCCCCGACAGCGGGCGGCGTGCAGGTTGCGTCGCGTGGCGATCGCGCTAGGTACGATGTTGGTTTTGTGTTTCAGGAGCCGACATTGATGCCGTGGGCAACAGTTCGCCGCAACGTCCGGCTCCCGCTCGATCTCGCGCGCATGCAGCGGCGTGAGGCCGAAGCCAGCGTAGACGACGCCCTCGCGCAGGTCGGCCTCACCGAATTCGCAAATGTTTATCCGCATGAACTGTCGGGCGGCATGAAGATGCGCGTGTCGCTAGCGCGTGCGTTGGTGACCGATCCGGATGTTCTGCTGCTCGATGAGCCGTTCGCTGCGCTTGATGAAATTACCCGCTTCAAGCTTAACAACGATCTGCTTTCGCTTTGGCGTAAACTTCACAAGACAATTCTGTTCGTCACTCATTCGGTTTTTGAATCGGTCTACCTGTCGCAGCGTATTCTTGTCATGACATCGCGGCCCGGACGCATCCAAGGCGAATTTCGGATTGACGGGCCTGCATCGCGTGGCGAAGATTTTCGCACCTCTGGCGAATATGCGGCTTATTGCCGGGAGGTCTCGGCTTCGCTTGCCAATGCCAGTATTGCCGGGGTGCAACGATGAGGCCACAGGACCGTTCTTTGAGCGTTCTGCAATACGCGCTTCCGCCACTGACGCTTGTTGGAGGTGTCGCGATCTGGGAAGCGATTGTGCAGATGAGGGGCATACCTGCCTATGTGCTGCCTGCTCCCAGCCTTGTGTTCACGACGCTGATTCATGACTGGCCGGTTCTGTTCGAGTCACTGCTCACAACGTTGCTCACGACATTCGAGGGGTTCATTGCAGCGGCCGTAGGTGGCATCGCGATCGCTCTTCTGTTCAATCGCTCAAAGTGGCTGGAATATTCCTTCTTGCCTTACGCCGTCATTTTGCAAGTGACGCCAGTAATCGCAATTGCACCCCTGCTACTAATCTATCTGCCGCAGCATATCGCGGTCGTTGTCTGCGCATGGATCGTCTCGTTCTTTCCGGTGCTGTCCAACACAACGTTGGGACTGAAATCTGTAGACCGCAATCTTGTCGGCCTGTTCGATCTTTACGGCGCGTCGCGCCCGCAGACTTTACGCTTTCTCAAATTGCCGTCGGCGCTGCCGCATATCCTGGGAGGATTGCGGATAGCAGGCGGACTTTCACTGATTGGCGCGGTGGTCGCCGAAATTGCCGCCGGGTCGGCGGGCGCGGGTTCGGGTCTGGCCTATCGCATTGCCGAATCCGGCTATCGGTTGAACATTCCGCGTATGTTCGCGGCTTTGCTGCTGCTGTCGGCAGCGGGAATTGTGATCTATATGGCCCTCTCGCTCATGTCGTATCTTGTGCTACGACGCTGGCACCAAAGTGCGCTTGGAAAGGACAATTGATGGCTGCTTCTGCTGACAAAGTCGATGTGCTGATCTACGGACCATCGAAGCCGGTCATTGACGGCGGCTTTCCGGCGAACTTCATTCTGCATAAATTCGAGAACCAGCATGACCTCGGCCGGCTGGCGGCAGACGCTGCGGGTCGCATCCGCGGCATCGCGGTCACGGGCCTCGTGCAGGCAGATGCTGCGATGCTTGCAAAGTTTCCGAAGCTGGAAATCGTCTCAAGCTTCGGCGTCGGTTACGACCACGTCGATTCCAAATATGCCAGCGAGCACAAGATCATTGTTTGCAACACGCCGGATGTGCTGACCGAAGAAGTCGCCGATGTCGCTTTGGGTCTCCTGATTGCAACAACGCGCGAATTCATTCAGGCCGACAAATATCTGCGTGCAGGTAAATGGGCGAGTGCTGGGTTTCCGCTCAGTGCCGGGTCGCTGCGTGATCGCACCGTCGGCATGGTCGGGATGGGTCGTATCGGACAGGCGATTGCGCGGCGTCTTGAAGCCTCGCTCGTCCCCGTCGTCTATCACTCGCGCAATCCGGCGAAGGGCGTCAAAAACAAGCATTATCCCAACCTGATCGAGATGGCAAAGGCGGTCGACACCTTGATCGCAATTACGCCGGGCGGGGCATCGACCGCAAAAATGATCAACGCCGACGTGCTGAAAGCCCTCGGCCCGCGCGGCATCTTCATCAACGTCGCGCGCGGATCGGTCGTCGATGAACCGGCACTTATCAAGGCGCTGAAGGATGGAACCATCATGGCGGCAGGCCTCGACGTGTTCGCCAACGAACCGAACGTTCCGGAGGAACTTCGTATCATGACGAACGTTGTGCTGCTTCCGCACATCGCATCCGCCTCGGTGACAACGCGCAACGCCATGGACCAGCTTGTGGTCGATAATCTCAAGGAATGGTTTGCCGGGAAACCGCCGTTGACGCCGATTGCCGAGACGCCGGTGAAGGGCCGCTGATCGTGATTGCTTTGCGTTCTTGCGTCTCTCTTTTCGCGTTGATGGCTTTTATCGCGCCGTCTTTCGCACAGGATGCAAGATCGCTTGCCGGTGACATGGTTGGGCAATGGGAATTGTCCACGGCAGGCCGCGACAAAACCTGCGTGATCACGCTCAAGGGTGATACGGCACCGCAGGGGATGAAACTCGACGTTGACAAGGGCTGCGCCGAGGCATTGCCGTTCACCAAGGGCATCGCTGCATGGAGCATCAAGGGTCTCGATATCGTGCGGCTGCAAGATACCAGTGGGCAATCGGTCATCGATGTCACCGAAGTCGAAAGTGGTATCTTCGAAGGTCAGCGGCCCAACGAGGGAATCTATTTGCTGCAAAATCTTGCGGCAGCCCGCGCTCTCTCGAAATCCACCGATCAGTTGATCGGCGATTGGGCGATGGTCCGTGACAGCGGCAAGACCGTTTGCGGGCTGACGCTGACCAACACTGAAACGACCGCCGATAATTTTGCCGTCTTTCTTAAGCCGCGCTGCGACCCGCTGGTGGCGAATTTTGCGCCGAAGCAATGGCGCATCGAGCGTGGCGAGTTGTTGTTGCAGTCGGCGAAAGGCGAAATCTGGCGCTTCGAGGCGGATGACAATTCGCAGTGGCGGCGGATCCCGGAAAGTGCCGATCCGCTGATTTTGACGCGGCAATAAAGCCCTTCACATCAGCCGCAACCCCTTCAGGCTTGCATGGCCGTTCTTGCCGACAATGATGTGATCGTGAACCGAGATACCGAGCGGACTGGATATCGACATGATCGACTTGGTCATCTGGATATCGGCTGCCGATGGTGTCGGGTCGCCAGAGGGATGATTGTGAACCAGAATGATTGCCGTTGCGGATAATTCCAGCGCGCGCTTGACGACCTCGCGCGGATAGACAGGCGTGTGGTCGACGGTGCCGACCTGCTGCAGTTCATCGGCTATCAACTGGTTGCGCTTGTCGAGAAACAGAATTCGAAACTGCTCTTTGTCGGCGAATGCCATCGAAGCACGGCAGTATTCGATCACGGTGGACCACGATGACAGCACCGTTTTCTGCTTCACCTGACCCTTGGCGACACGGCTTGCGGTGGCTGCAATCAGCTTGATCTCGGTGATGGCCGAATCGCCGAGGCCGCCGACTTCCTTAAGCAGCGCTTCGGGAGCGTGCACTGTTTCGGCGAACGAACCGAATTTTGTAATGAGCGTCTTGGCCAGCGGTTTGACATCTCGCCGCGGCAGCGCGCGAAACAGTACCATTTCGAGCAATTCATAATCGCTCAACGCATCGGGGCCTGCGTCGCGGAACCGATCCCGCAAGCGTTCGCGATGGCCGTGATAGTGCGGCGCTTCGCCAAACCCTGTCTTGGATGGATCGTCGGACTTGGCTGGCATATCGGGATGCGCACTCTTAATACGCAGCAAGCATGCCGTGTCGCGAAATATTTGCAACCGCGAATTGTGTGAAGTTCAAGCGGCTTTATAAGGCGGCTTGTCGAGACCGCGCGGCGACGTCGTGAAAATCTCGACGCCGGTTTGCGTGACGCCGACCGAATGCTCGAATTGCGCCGACAACGAGCGGTCCCGCGTCACCGCAGTCCAGCCGTCGGACAGGATTTTCACATGCGGCTTGCCGAGGTTAATCATCGGCTCGATTGTGAAGAACATGCCGGGCTTCAACACGACGCCTTCGCCGGGGCGACCGACATGAATGATGTTCGGCTCGTCGTGGAACATGCGGCCGAGCCCGTGTCCGCAGAAATCGCGGACCACACTCATTTGCTGCGGCTCGACGAAACTCTGGATTGCGTGGCCGATGTCGCCGGTGGTGGCGCCAGGCTTCACGGCGGCGATGCCGCGCATCATCGCCTCATAGGTCACGTCAATCAGGCGCTCAGCACGGCGCGAGATCTCGCCGACCGCATACATGCGGCTGGAGTCACCGTACCATCCATCGACGATGATGGTGACATCGACATTGACGATGTCGCCGTCCTTCAACTGCCGGTCGCCCGGCATGCCGTGACAGACCACATGATTGATCGACGTGCAGGTTGAATAGCGATAGCCGCGATACATCAGCGTCGCAGGATAGGATTTGTGATCAAAAGAAAACTTGCGGACGAAATCGTCAATCTGCGACGTAAAGATGCCGGGTCGGACAATCATGGCCAACTCATCAAGGCAACGCGCGACCATCTGTCCAGCCTTGCGCATGCCGGCGAACGCGGCAGGCCCGTGCAGGCATGGGGGTTTCGGTGGCTTCGACGTAGTTCATCGGCGAATGGGGGCTCAGGCTGCATAGAGGTCAGGATTGAGCCCTGAATTTAATGGCTGGGGCTATTTACGCAACCCGCATGTCGCGCGGGGCCGGTATTCCCTTAGCCTGAAGTATCCACAATCGTCTCCACCGGCAACGCCCCGCCGCGAACCCGAATTTCACGCACCGGGTATGGCACGCGGATATCTTCACGTTTGAATGCTTCCCAGAGCTTTTGCATGACGTCGCTGCGCACATTGTCCATGCCTGCATAAGGATCGTCGATCCAGAAGGTCAGCGAGAATTTCATTCCGGCTTCGGCGAATTCCGTGAGCAAACATGTTGGCGGTTTGAGCTTAGTGACACGCGGAGTTCCGAGCGCGATGTCGACCGCCAGCTTACAGACCAGATTGGGATCTGCGTCATAATTAGTCGCGAAGTTTACTTTCACCAACGTGTTCTTGTCGGTGTAGGTCCAGTTGACGACTTTTTGTGTAATCAGATCCTCATTGGGAATGAGAAACTCCCGGCCATCTCCGGCAGCTACCGAGATATAACGCGTATTCATCGCACTGATGCGGCCGAAACTGTCGCCTACCGTGACCAGATCGCCTGGCTTGACGGATTTATCGGCCAGCAGAATGACGCCGCTGATAAAATTGGCGATGATCTTCTGCAGGCCGAAACCGACACCCACGCCGACCGCGCCGGAGAACAATGCGAAGGCAGACAGATCGATGCCCAGCGAACCCATCACCACCGCGATGGTCACGACGATCAGCAGCACGCGTGTGAGTTTGATCAGTAGAACCTGAATCGATGGTGTCAGATCGTGCGACCGGGCGATCCTGACTTCGAGAAATTTGTTTGCGACGCCGGTCATCCAAAGCGCGATGGCGAGAAGCACGGTCGCTTTGATAATCAGCAGAGGCGTCAGACGTAGTGCTCCGACCGTAAACGAAACGGAGTTCAGCGCGTCCGCTATGTCATCGAGTTTGCCGATGATGCTCAACGCCGCGACGGCCCATGCGGTCAATGAAACCACGCGCACGACGAAATCGTTTCGGATCAATCCGGTCGCAAGCCGGATGATGACCCATGCGGTGGCAAGACTTGTCGCAGTCGAGAGCAGATAGCCGCGACTTAGAATCTCTGTCTGGACGAGAACAAGACGTGCAAAGCTGGTCAGGATCGCGAAGATGATCGTTCCGGCGCGATTCATCAGAACGCGGATGAGCGCACGTAACGGAGCAGGCAGGCCCATTCCCAGCGATGCGGGATCCACCCGAGCGCGCAGGAAGCTTGCCGATGCGAGCGCGGTTCCGGCAGCGGCCAGAATGATCCCGGCCTGCATGTAGAACCAAGGCGAGGTCACGTAGACTTCCGCCGAGCGAAGCGCTGCGTCGAACGCCTGCTGAAGATTAACCCATTCCATCGGCGTTCTCGTTGTCTGTCGCCGGACGGTGGCCGTCCTGCGGGTTGATTCGATGAGCCGATAGGCTCTCACATTCCGGATGCGGGAGCGCGTGTGAATCGCGCGGCGCGCGACTTAACACCAGCAAATCCGGCACAATGATGATTGCAACGACAAATGGGTTGGCGTCGGCGCGCAGCGACGATAAGCATGCAGGTGCAGATATTTGCAGCGAAGGATTTGAGGATTTATGGCGTCGCTGGATACGGTCAGCATCGCAATTCTTCTTGGCGCGGTGCTTGTCATGGCGGGCATCCTGTCCAGCCTGCTGGCGTTGCGGTTCGGCGCTCCGTTGCTGCTGGTCTTTCTGTTCGTCGGCATCGCTGCGGGTGAAAGCGGACCCGGCGGACTTCGGTTCGACGACGTTCGCAGCACTTATCTCGTTGGCTCCGTTGCGCTGGCTCTTATTCTGTTCGATGGTGGTCTGAAAACGCGCTTTCAAAGCATCCGCGCCGTGCTGGCGCCTTCGGCCGTCTTGGCGACAGTTGGCGTTTTGCTGACTGCGGTGATTACCGCGCCGGTTGCGAAATATGCTCTTTCACTCGGCTGGACTGAGGCGTTTCTCGTCGGCGCGGTGGTCGCATCGACAGATGCTGCAGCAGTCTTCCTGCTGGTGCATGCACAAGGCTTGCGATTGCGTCCACGCGTCGGTGCCACGCTCGAGGTCGAATCCGGCACCAACGATCCGTTTGCGATTTTTCTGACGCTGGTTTTGGTTGAATTCCTGTCTATCGGACAAGGTTCCTCCGCTCACATCGCCATCCAGTTCATTCGCGAAACATTTCTCGGCGCGGCCTTCGGGGTTGTTGGCGGTTGGCTCGTTGTCGTCGGGCTCAATCGCGTCGCTTTGCCGCAGGGGTTGCACGCGCCGTTCGTCACGACTGCCGCACTGGTGATTTTCGGCCTCGCGCAGATTTCCCACGCATCGGGATTTCTAGCAGTCTATCTCGCCGGCATGATGATCGGCAACCGGCCGACCCGCGCACATAATTCGGTGGTGGCTTTTCTCGACGCCGCAACGTGGCTGGCGCAAATCGTAATGTTCGTTCTGCTCGGCCTCTTGGTCTCGCCGGAACGCACGATTGCCAGCGCGCTGCCTGCGACGGCAGTTGCATTCGTGCTGATGCTTGTGGCGCGACCTGTCGCTGTTTTCCTCTGCCTCGCACCATTTCGTTTCAATTGGCGGGAGAAAACGTTTGTCGCATGGGTTGGATTGCGCGGCGCTGTCGCAATTTTTCTTGCGTCGATTCCACTGCTCGTCGGCCTTCCCAATGCGACCGCGTATTTCGACGTCGCATTTATCGTCGTCATCATCTCACTTTTGTTGCAAGGCTGGACGCTTGCATTCGCGGCGCGAAAGCTCCATGTCGCGCTGCCGCGCGCGGATCGCGGCCCACGCCGAGTGGAACTGGATCTGCCCGGTCAGCTCGAACAGCAGCTTGTCGGCTATTCGGTTCGTGCCAACAGCCTTTTTCTGAAACGCGGACTGATTCCGTCCTGGTCGAAGCCGACACTCGTCATTCGCGATGAGAAGATTCTGTCTCCGCTTGAAGCCGAGCCGGTGGTGAAAGGCGATTACATTTATTTGCTGGCTCCGCCAGAGAAAGCCGAAGCGCTGGATCGTTTTTTCATCGACATGCCCGCGGTCGCTGCCCCCGACCCGCATCTCCTCGGCGAATTCACGGTTCTGGGCGATGTAACGCTCGGTGCCATCGCGGAAATCTACGGCGTTTCGGTCGACACTGACAATGCGGCGCGCACGCTGGCGGATTATTTCGATATCCATCTCGATCATGCACCAAGGATCGGTGCGACATTGCCCCTCGACTCGATCGTTCTCGTCGCTCGAAGCATTGGCGGAAATCGCGTCGATGTTGTCGGCCTCCGGCTGCCGGAAGACGAGGAAGACGTGCCAAAGCCGCCGCCCACACGCGTGAATGTCGCCGCTCGAAAATTAATTCGCGGATGGCTGTCGCTGACAAATTTGGAAAGCAAAGCCTAAACAACGGATTTCGGCAGGATGTCGACGCCGCCTTTGGCGAAAACCTTGCCTCGCTTCAGTATGATGACGTTTGTGGCGAGTTGACGCATTTCTTCGGCATCGTGGCTGACAAAGACCATCGGCACTTTCGCCTCATCGCGCAGTGTGATCAGGAACGGCAAAATCTCCGCCCTGCGTTCGTCATCGAGCGATCCGAGCGGTTCGTCGAGCAGCAGCAATCTGGGTTTTGCAAACAAAGTGCGGCCAAGCGCAATCCGTTGCTGCTCCCCGCCCGAAAGTTGTGCCGGCCGGCGGTTTAGCAGGCCTCCAATGTCAAGAAGTTCGATGACATGGTTTTCACCGGCTTGGTCGGAGGGAAGGCCATTCATCCGCCGTCCGTAGCCAAGATTTTGTCTGACGTTGAGATGCGGGAACAATCGCGCGTCCTGAAAGACATATCCGATGCGCCGCAGATGCGTCTGCACATGGCGATGCGATTGGACATCATCGAGTACCTCACCGTCCAGAGCGACCGTGCCGCGATCAGGCTTCAGCAGTCCAGCGATCAAATTCACCAGCGATGTCTTGCCGGCGCCCGATGGGCCGAAAACTCCGGTCACGAGTCCTGCGCTCTCAAACTTCGCATCGAGCGCGAATTCGCCCAGCTGCTTTTTGATATCGACTGTCAGCACGTCAGTATCCATGCAGGCGTTTGGTGGCGCGCCGTGCCAGAATTTCGGATGCAATCAGAGCTATATCGCTGCCGAGATTGTCTGAGTCTCGCCCGGAATATTCGACACGAATGTAATCGTTGCGCCGAATTCGCCGATAGCCTTGGCGAATCCCAACACCATGCCGGCAACGATACCAGGTAAAGCAAGCGGCAATGTCACGGTGAGAAAGACCCGCCACGGTGCCGCGCCAAGTGTGCTTGCGGCCGCCTCTAATTTACGATCCACGGCCTCAATGGACAGCCTTATCGGTCGCACCAGCAGCGGAAATGCCATTATGCCGCAAGCGAGTGCTGCGCCTGTCCAGCGAAATGAAAATACGATTCCCATGTGATCGGCGAGCCAACCGCCGACCAGGCCTTTGCGTCCAAACGTCAGCAGCAGCAGATATCCAGTGACGACAGGCGGCAGCACCAGCGGAAGATAGATCAGCGCATCGAGCGCAGACTTGCCCCAGAAATTGCGTCGCGCAAGCAGCCACGCAACCGCGATGCCAAGCGGCGTCGCAACCAATGTGGCGACGGTCGCGACTTTCAAGGACAAAAAGATCGCCGTCCAGTCGGCTGGAGAAAGCTCGAACACGATCAGGATGTCGGCTTGATCAAATAGGTGAAGCCGTACTTCTCGAAAATCGTCTTTGCTGCTTCTGAGCGAAGAAATGAGAGATAGCCTGCCGCATCATTCTTTGCGTTCACCGTCGATGCGACCGGATAAACAATTGCCGGATGAGAATCCGCGGGGAAGACGCCGATGATCCTTACGCCCGGTTCGACTTTTGCGTCTGTCTCGTAAACGATGCCAAGTACAGCTTCGCCGCGCGCAACGAGTGCCAGCGCCGCGCGCACGCTTTCCGCCATCGCAAACTTTGGTGCGGCCGCTTCCCACGAGCCGAGTTTTTCAAGCGCAGCCTTCGCGTACTTTCCGACAGGCACAGCCGCGACGTCGCCGGTCGCGATCTTGCCGTCGCCTGCAAGCTTGGCGAGATCGAAACCTTGCGCGATCTTCACGTCAGGGGTCTTCGAATCTTTCGGCGCAATCAGCACAATCTTGTTGCCAAGCAGATTGACGCGTGTCGATTCGTTCATGGATTTTTTTCCGATGGAATAATCCATCCAGTCCGTGTCCGCCGAAATAAAAATATCGGCCGGTGCCCCTTGTTCGATCTGTTTAGCAAGCGCGGAGCTTGCGGCGTAACTCACCACAACCTTGACGCTGGATTTTGCCGTGTAGACGTCGTCTGCATCGTCGAGAGCGTTCTTCAACGAAGCTGCGGCGAACACGGTCAAAACCTTGTCCTGCGCGGCGGCGGCGGGCGCCGCCATTTTGCCGTCCTGCGCGAAAGCATGCGGCAGGGCAGGGATGAACAGCATTGATGTCGCGACGATAGTACGGATGAATGACTTCATTGTGGCGCTCCATAGCTGTGACACAGGCGCAACCATGCGCGAGCGACAACAGCTTGAGTTCTTAAAAGACGACAGCCGAAAGCGCCGTTCCGGCAACTGAAGTCTGCTTACGGCAGACCAAGGTCGTGACCTAAGCTTATAAGATCGATCTCTCGATGCAAAGGCTCAGTGTGCGATTTATGGAGCCTGCAACACCTGCTTACATTCCGCCGGCAATTGCGCCAGCGTCGGCCCGCGTCGCGGCTCCGGCGGCTTCTCCGGCGGTTTGGGGTGAATGATCGAATCCTTGAACCAGAACGCAAGATCGCTGGCTTTGCAGCCTTCCTCTTCCTTCGGCGGCGCCTGTGCTTCGCAATTAGCGCTACCGGCCGGACATTTCATTCGAATATGAAAATGGTAATCGTGGCCGTACATCGGGCGGATTTTCGAGAGCCAGCTGCGGTCCCCTTTTGCTTCCCGGCACAGCGCTTTCTTGATCGCCGCATTGATGAAGATGCGTTCGACCTGCGGCTCCAGCGCGGCATCGCGGATCACATTGAGATGCGTCGGAGTCCAGACTTTCGGATCGACGTCGAGCCGGTCTGGCGCGACCATCATCACGGCCGACATCTCCTCGCGCTCCTCGCGCGACAGCAATCGGTTCGGCATTGGTGTCAGCCAGATATCGGCATCCAACCCGACCTGATGACTGGCATGGCCGGTGAGCATGGGGCCGCCGCGCGGCTGCGACATGTCGCCGACCAGAATTCCATTCCAGCCCGCATCCTTCTTGGCTTTCACCGACAGGCGCTTCACCAGTGCAACCATATCGGGAAGCGCCCAATAGCGATTGCGCGACAGTCGCATCACCTGCCAGGTGTCGCCGGTGATCGGCAGCGCCTCCGCACCGGCAACGCAGCCCTTGGCATAGAAACCGACGGGATGGGGCGGAAGCTTCGCCGCGCTCAGCGCACGTCCGAACAATTCCTTTGCGGGCAATTTCGGATCGCTTGGATTGGCAAGCGGCGGAAGCGGCTTTGCATCGACCGTTCCCTTGTCCTGCGCTGAGGCCGAAGCACTCGCGAGCGTCAGCAATGTCGCAACGAAAATCAAATGGCGAAGGATCATATGCTGCTCTGGATTTCAGATGACGCCGCCATTGGGTCTCTTTTTAACGATGCGTTAGGCATAAACTCTACTGACGAAAATTGTCTCCAAACGCAAATCAAAGGCTCGTTTGTTGTGCAACTCAGCCGCCATGCGTCCCACGCTATCAGATGACACGCATGCGGGGAGTTTGGGCCTTTGAAATCAACGGTTATTTGAATACCGGAGAGTTCCTCGATTCCC
>JAPLPA010000076.1:14603-16326 GCA_026400415.1 Afipia sp.
CGATTCCCCTGCGCGCCTTCAAAACAGGCATCGGCGAAAGTTTTCGGCGATGGCGCGCTAAGCCAAAAGTCCAGTGCGCTCCAAGGGATACGGTTTTTTCAGACACTTGTACGAAAACAACCCCTGCAGAATGCAAGGGGCGCGTTACGATGCCGATCGATCGGCCAAAACCAAAACACAAGATCAGGAAAGATCTGCAGGTCCGGGCGAAACTGACCGTCCGCAAGGCAAATGCCGCGCCGAAATTGCAGCTCAAGGGCCGCAAGGCCGCCGCCGCGATCGGCGAAATCGTCCGTACCCGCGCCGAAGCTGAAGCCGCGATTGCCGAAGCGCAAAAATCCAGCGACCGTCTGCGCGAGGCCATCGATATCCTGCCGCAGGGCATCGTGTTTCTCGACCCCGATGGCCGCTACATTCTATGGAACAAAAAATACTCCGAGATTTACACCAAGAGCGCGGACCTGTTTCAACCCGGCGCTCTGCTGAAAGATACGCTGCGCATCGGCGTCGAACGCGGCGATTATCCCGAAGCGGACGGACGTGAAGAGGAATGGATCGCCGAGCGTCTCGCCAAATTGAAGACACCCGGCGAGCGTCACGAGCAGACCCTGTCGGATGGCCGGGTTGTCATGATCGAAGAACGCCTGACCGGAGACGGCGGCGTCATCGGGCTACGCGTTGACATCACCGAGTTGAAGCAACGCGAGGCGTCGTTCCGTCTGATGTTCGACAGCAATCCGGTGCCGATGATCGTCTGCTCGCAGGACGACGAGCGCATCGTCAGCGTCAACGACGCGGCGATCGAGCATTACGGTTATGCGCGTGCGGATTTCGAGAAACTGAAAATCTCGCATGTACAGGCATTCGAATCCGAAGCGCCCTGGATCGGCGATCAGACCAACGAAGAGCGCGTGGCGCGAACCTGGAAGCACATCAAGGCGGACGGGTCGCTGATCGACGTTGCAATCTATTCGCGCCATCTGGTGTTCGACGACAAGCCGGCCGTGCTGCTGGCGCTGATGGACATTACCGAGCGCAAGCGCGCCGAATCCCGGCTGGCGTTCATGGCGCAGCATGACGGCCTGACCGGATTGCCGAACCGTATTCTGCTGCGGCAACGTCTCGACGAGTTGCTCGTCAGCACGCGCCGCAACGGTGACAAGGTGGCGGTGCTGTTTATCGATCTCGATAACTTCAAAGCCATCAACGATACACTCGGTCATGCGATCGGGGATAAGCTTTTGAAGGGCGTCACCAAGCGGCTGAAATCGTCGCTGCGCGAGGAAGACTCCGTCGCGCGTCTGGGTTCAGATGAATTCGCGGTGGTGCAAGCAGGCATAAACCGTCCCGAAGACGTCGCGTTTCTAGCGCGGCGGCTGATCGATGCCGTCAGCGAACCTTATCTGTTCGACGGCCACACCATCGTCAGCGGTGCCAGCATTGGCATTGCGATTGCGCCCGGCGACGGCGACGACGCCGAGAAACTTCTCAAGAACGCCGACATGGCGCTGTCGCGCGCCAAGTCCGAGGGCAACGGCACTTTCTCATTCTTTGAATCCGAAATGGACGCGCGCGCGCAAACCCGCCGCCGCATTGAAATCGACCTGCGCGACGCCATCGAGAACAGCGTGTTGCAGCCGCATTATCAGCCGCTGGTCGATCTGAAATCGGGCCGTATCACGGGATCATGCCGCGCTCCGGATGCGGCCAGCGCACGAGCGCC
>JAPLPA010000208.1:0-8775 GCA_026400415.1 Afipia sp.
GAACTGGAAACCATCGCCGACGTTTTACGGCAATTCGTGCTGCGCGCACCGCCTGATCTTATGGAAGCCTTCGGGCCACGCGCAATCCGGGAATCCTTCAATGCGCTCGGCACGGCGAATATACTGCGCGGACTACCGATCGAGGGACAGCGCTTGCTGCTCGATCTGTTCACACGATCAGCGGGCGAGATGCTGGATGAGAGATTCGAGAGCGATCTCATCAAATCGCTCTATGGCTTCGATGCCATCGTGGGAAATTATGCCAGTCCCTACGCGGCGGGATCGGCCTATGTGATGCTGCATCATGCGTTCGGGGAGGTGAATGGCAAAAAAGGACTCTGGGGCCACGCCATCGGCGGCATGGGCGCCATCACGCAGGCGATGGCGGCTGCAGGGCGCGCGTCTGGCGTTGAGATTGAAACCGATACAGGCGTGCGCGAGATCATCGTCGAACGTGACCGCGCCATCGGCGTGATCACCGACAACGGCGACACCATTCGCGCCGACTACGTCGTTTCCAGCGTTAATCCAAAATTGCTCTATACAAAACTGATTGCACCGGACGCACTATCGAAGCCTTTCCTGTCGCGGATCTCCAACTGGAAAAACGGCTCCGGCACATTTCGCATGAACGTCGCGCTGTCGGCGCTGCCGTCATTCACTGCCCTTCCGGGTGAAGGCGATCATCTTACGTCCGGGATCATTCTCGCGCCGTCGCTCGGTTACATGGAGCGCGCGTGGCTCGATGCGAAACAATATGGCTGGAGCCGCGAACCCGTGGTGGAGATGCTGATCCCCTCGACGCTCGACGATTCCCTCGCGCCGGAAGGCAGGCACGTCGCCAGTCTGTTTTGCCAGCATGTCGCACCGCAATTGCCGGACGGCTTGTCGTGGGACGATCATCGCGATGAAGTCGCAAATGTGATGATTGCGACTGTAGATCGCTACGCACCGGGATTTTCCGCCAGCGTGATCGGACGACAAATTCTGACACCGCTCGATCTCGAACGGGATTTCGGATTACTCGGCGGCGATATTTTTCACGGCGCATTATCGCTCAATCAGTTATTCTCGGCGCGCCCGATGCTCGGCTATGCGGGCTATCGGGGACCGCTGAAGGGGCTTTATCATTGCGGCGCGGGCGCGCATCCCGGCGGCGGCGTCACCGGCGCGCCGGGGCATAACGCCGCGAAAGTCATACTTGGCGATCATCGCGCGCTGTTTGCCTGAAACTCTTGCGCACACTCTGTGGAAAACGCTGTGGATGATTTGTGGATAATCCATGTACGAGCGGTGGATCAGCTTCGTATAGGTCTGTGCAAAGCTGGATGCCAAACGGGCGTATAAGTTGTGCCAACAACGTGGACAGGATGTGAGCGGCGCGCGATACATTTCATAGTTTCAGGAACTTGAGACCGTTCGATGACTCCGACCGACACTGCATCAACCATTCAAGCGACCTTCGCCATAGGCGATGAGCATATCGCCAGCCGTGTTGTGGACATCATCACTGAAAGCTATCCGTCACACGATCTGGCGATCGCCGCCTTCGAGGGACCGAGCGGACGCTGGGACATCACCATGCATTTCGCCGAACCGCCGGATGAGACCATCATCCGCGCGCTGGTGGCGCAGACCGCGGGCGAGCCTGCCGCAAAGACAATTGTGTTTAGTGCTGTCGAGACCAAGGATTGGGTCAAGGCAAGCCTCGCCGACCTCGTTCCCGTCAATGCAGGACCGTTCGTGGTCCACGGCCATCACGACCGCGATCGCGTTCCCGTCAACAAAATCGGAATCGAGATCGAAGCCGCACTGGCATTCGGCACCGGTCATCATGGCACGACCCGCGGTTGTCTGACGCTGCTCGATCTCGTGCTGCGTCAACGCACGCCAAAACATGTGTTGGACTTGGGCTCCGGCACTGGCGTGCTGGCTATAGCAGCGGCGAAAAAGCTACGCCGCCGCATTCTGGCAACGGACATCGACCCACTGGCTGTTTTGGTGGCGCGCGACAACGCAAAACTCAACGGTGTCGGAAATCTCTTTCAGTCTGTGCAGGCGATTGGTTTCAATTCACCGGCATTCAAGGCCAATGGGCCGTTCGGACTCGTGCTCGCCAACATTCTGGCGAGGCCGCTTCGCAACCTCGCACCCAAAATGGTAGAGCATCTCGCGCCGTCGGCGTTCGTCATTCTGTCAGGATTGCTGCCGCCACAAGCCAACAGCGTCGTGGCGGCCTATCGGAGCAGCGGCCTGAAATTGGTCAAGCGTATTCAACTCGACGGCTGGACCAGTCTGCTGATGCAGAAGCGCTGATAGCGAACTACTCGCCGCGCGTTCGCGTCGGCGTAATATCGGCTTCGGTAAAACCGATATCGTTCCGGGCTTTCCGCATGGCGCGAGCCTCCCGCTGTAAACGGCTTGCCGTCAGGCGGTCGAGCATCTGAACGATAACACCGCGCGGTTCATGGATCGCGATGGCCTGCACCGCCCGATGGGTTGGCGGCGAAATCTTCTCAAACATAATAGCTGGCATGTCATATTCCCCTCTTCATTGAGTTGAAAAACACACCCCTCTGCATTTCCGTGAGGCCCTTAATTTCAATCTTTGTTGGTCGCAAAAGGTTCCTCAGCACGGCCTTCCCAGTAGGCAGCTTTTACTAAGCATAGATCGTGCCACTCCCTTTTCGCGACCACGGCCGCTGGCGTGGCAATTGCCGCCATGACGCTGCGACCCTAATGTCGGCGCATGTTCGAAGCCCAATTCCAGACATTCGAAGAGCCGGAAGGCGGCGTGGCTCTGACCGCGCGGCTGTCCGCATTTCGCGACGAATTGAGCCGCCGGCAGCTCACCGGATTCGTGATTCCTCGCGCCGATAGCCAGCAAAACGAATATGTAGCGCCCTCAGAAGAGCGCCTTGCATGGCTTACGGGGTTCACCGGCTCGGCAGGCCTAGCAGTGGTTCTTACCCAGAAGGCTGCCGTTTTCGTGGATGGCCGCTACACGCTCCAAGCCGCCAAGCAGGTGGATACGAGCGCCTGGGAAGTCGCTTCCCTGATCGATCCACCGCCGGAAAACTGGCTCACAGCAAATCTCAATGACGGAGACCGCCTCGGTTTTGACCCCTGGCTGCATACTTCGGCGGCAGCGGAGCGACTGGTCAAAGCCTGCAAAAAAGCTGGGGCCGAACTTATCGCAGTCGAAAGCAATCCGATCGATTCCATCTGGACAGAACGCCCCGCTCCGCCATTGGGGCCGGTGGCCGTTCACGGCATGCAGTTCGCGGGCGAAAGCGAGAGCGACAAACTCGGCCGCATCCGCGCAGAAATCACGCAAATGAAGGCGGACGCTTTGGTGCTGTCCGATTCGCATGCGGTGGCCTGGACATTCAACATCCGCGGCGCAGACGTTGCCCATACACCGCTGCCGCTGTCTTACGCGATCATTCCGAAAGACGGGCGGCCCACGATTTTCATTGACCACCGCAAGCTGTCGAACAGCGCGCGCGATCATCTGGAAAAAAGCGCGGCTGTCGAAGATCCAGAAGCGATGATGCCAAAACTCGCCGCGCTCGCGAAAAAAGGCGCAGCCATCGCACTCGATACCGCAACCGCTGCGGACGCGTTAACGCGATTGATCGCAGCAGAAGGCGGCAAACCGATACGTGGCCCCGACCCCGTTGCTCTGCTCAAAGCTGTCAAAAATTCGACCGAGATTTCCGGAACACGTAACGCACACAAGCGCGACGGAGTAGCGCTCACTCGGTTTCTCGCATGGATCGATCGCGAAGCGCCAAACCGCACCGGCGCGCTGAAGGATGTCTCGTTTCCGACCATCGCCGGAACCGGCCCTCACGGTGCCATTGTGCATTATCGCGTCACGCGCAAAACCAACCACCGGATCGCGATGGGCGATCTGCTGCTGATTGACTCCGGCGCGCAGTATGAAGACGGCACCACGGACGTGACGCGCACGATCGCCATCGGCGAGCCGACGGATGAAATGCGCGATCGGTTTACGCGCGTGCTGCGCGGCCATATCGCAATTGCGCGCGCGGTGTTTCCTGACGGCACGACGGGCGCGCAGATCGACGCGCTCGCACGACAGTTTCTCTGGCACGGAGGTATTGATTTCGATCACGGAACCGGTCACGGCGTCGGCAGCTATTTGTCCGTGCATGAAGGCCCGGCGCGCATTTCGAAACTCGGCACCACTCCGCTGAAGCGCGGAATGATCCTTTCCAACGAACCGGGCTATTACAAACCGAACGCCTTCGGCATTCGCATTGAAAATCTTGAACTTGTGACGGAAGTCAAAATCGAGGGTGCCGAAAAACCGATGAATGGTTTTGAGACACTAACGCTAGCGCCCATCGACTACCGCCTGATCGACGCCTCACGCATCAGCAAGCAAGAATTACGCTGGATCAACGCCTATCACGCGCGCGTCCGCGCGGAAATTCGTCCACTGCTCGATGAAGCCACGAAGGTCTGGCTCGACCGCGCAACGGAACCATTGCATCACACAGAACGATAAGAGTCCGAATAACGTGACCGACAACGAGCTTGCGGCCGCCAAGGTTGCGACCAGCACATCATGGAAACTTCTGCTGCTGCTTGTCGCGATGAACGGCATCGCGCCGGTCTCGCTTTATATTCTCGTTCCGGCACTGCCCATCCTTGTCAAAACATTCAACACCGACGTGACATCGGTTCAGTTGAACGTCTCATTGTTCATGGTCGGACTTGCCATCTCGCAATTGCTGACTGGACCTCTGTCCGACAAGTTCGGACGCCGGCCCGTTTTGTTGGGCGGACTCATGCTCATGACTGCGGCGACAGTCGCCTGCATTTTCGCAGCGACGCTGCCGCAACTGATCGGCGCGCGGTTCTTTCAGGCCGTCGGGGGCGGCACCGGCATGGTGATGGCGCGCGCAATCATCCGCGACCTCTATCCGCGCGAGCGTGTCGGCGGCATGCTGAGTCTCGTGATCGGCGTCATGATGATCGCGCAGTTGCTCAGCCCACTCATCGGAGGTCTCATCGAGACAAGCTTCGGCTGGCGCGCGATATTCTATGTCATGGCTGCGGCGGCCATCTTCGCTACCGTCAGCATCGCGCTGGGTCTTCCTGAAACGCGCCGCGTCGTAACAAAGACCGATGACAGCGGATTTTTCAACGACGTGCGCGCGTTGGCAGCGAACCCCGTATTCATCGGCTATGTGCTTTGCCAGATGCTGGCGTCCGCCATCATTTTTACTTTTGCGGGTGCCGGACCCTACATCGTCGTCAACCAGATGGGGCGCTCCACCGCCGAATATGGGTTGTGGTTTGCAACGTCGGGCGTCGCTTACATGCTGGGAAATTTCGTGTCGGTGCGACTATCACCGCGCCTTGGATTGGACCGGACGATATGGCTCGGGCTCGTACTTCAGATCGCGGGATCGATCATCAACGCAATTTGGGGCGTGACGGGCCTCAACCAGCAACCCGAGTGGTTGTTTGGCACGCACATGATCGTCATGTTCGGCAACGCGTTTGCGATGTCGAATGCGTCTGCGGGCGCGATCAGCATTCGACCTCAGGCTGCCGGTACAGCATCAGGCACGATGGGATTTCTTCAAATGGGTTTCGGTTCGCTGTGTTCGCAACTCGGAGCGTTTCTGGGCGGCCAGTTTCTGACGCCCTTGCCGCTCAATATCGCAGTACTGACGATCTCGTCGGTCTGCGCAGCCGTCATTTATTTCCTTGTCCCACGCAGCAACAGGTTTATCAGCGAAGACGAGATGCTCGACGCCGAAGAACAGGAATCCGGAATTCTGTAATTTAGCGCTCGCCGACCAAGGCGAGCCATTCGTCTTCGCTCAGCACCTTAACGCCGAGCTTTTCGGCCTTTTCGACACCGAGCCGGACGCCTTGGCCCCGAGCCGTTCGGCCGTGGCCTTGGCTTCTTCGCGGGTGAATTTTTCCAGCGAGCCCGTGAAGACGACAATCTTTCCCGCAATCGGCGAATTCGATTTGACCTTCTCGGCAGGGAGCACGTCGATCTCTTTGAGAAGCTCATCGACAGCTTCAACGCTGTGCGGTTCGGCAAAGAACGCCACGATGGCATTGGCGACGACGGCTCCGATGCCCTCGATGGAATTCAAATCCTGATAGGCTTCAGAGTCTTCGCCCTTCCCCGCCGCGATCATCGACTTGCGAAAGACATCGACGGTTCCGTAATGCCGCGCCAGCAGCTTGGCATTGCCCTCGCCGACATGGCGAATGCCGAGCGCGTAAATGAAGCGCTGCAGCGCGATCTTCCGCCGCGCGTCGATGGCGTCGAACAGATTTTTCACGGAAGTCGCGCCGAAGCCTTCGCGGTTGGCGAGCTTCTTGAGCGAGCGCGCATCGCGCTTTTGCAGCGTGAAAATATCCGCAGGCGTCGTGACAAGACCGTCAGTGAAAAACTCCTCGATCTGCTTGTCGCCTAGACCGTCGATATCGAATGCATTTCGGGCGACGAAATGTTTGAGCCGCTCCATTGCCTGCGCAGGACACGTCAGAGAATTGGTGCAGCGGCGCACGGAATCCAGTTCGCCGGATTTCGGATCTTCCTCGCGCACGGCATGACTTCCGCAGGCGGGGCATACCGTCGGAAATTTATAAGGCTTTGCGGATTTCGGCCGCTTGTCGAGCACGACGCTCACGATCTGCGGAATGACATCGCCCGCACGCTGCACGACGACCGTGTCGCCGATGCGAATATCGACGCCATCACGAATCGGTTCACCGTCATTTCCGATGGCCTTGATGTAGTCATCGTTGTGAAGCGTTGCGTTCGACACCACCACGCCGCCAACTGTCACAGGCGCGAGTTTTGCCACCGGCGTCAGCGCGCCGGTACGCCCCACCTGAATTTCAATATCGTTGAGAATTGTCGTCGCCTGCTCGGCGGCGAATTTATGTGCAACGGCCCAGCGCGGATTACGCGAGACAAAACCAAGCCGCTCTTGCCAATCGAGACGGTCAACTTTGTAGACGACACCATCGATGTCATATCCAAGCGACGCGCGCTTACTCTCGATCTTCCGATAGAATTTCAACAAATCGTCGACGCTGTCGCAGAGCGTCGTCAACGGATTGGTAGAAAAGCCAACCTTACCAAGCCATTCGATCATGCCGAATTGCGTCTTGGCAGGCATCGCGCTCATTTCGCCCCACGCATAGGCGAAGAACTTCAAAGGACGCGATGCGGTGATCGACGAATCTTTCTGGCGCAATGAGCCCGCCGCAAAATTACGTGGGTTGGCCGCGAGCTGGATACCTTCTTTTTCCGCGCGCTTGTTAAAGCCGATGAAATCGCGTCCCAAAATATAGACTTCGCCGCGCACTTCGCAGACGGCGGGAATGTTGCGGCCTTTAAGTTTATGCGGAATATCGGAAATCGTTTTGACGTTCGCGGTCACATCCTCGCCCGTAAACCCGTCTCCGCGTGTCGCGCCTCTGACTAGCTCACCATCCTCGTAGCGCAATGAAAGCGACAGACCGTCGATCTTAGGCTCTGCGACAATGTCGAGTTCACCGTCGATCTTGAGAAATTTCCTCACACGCTCGACGAAATCCGCAACGTCCTCGTCGCTGAAAGCATTGCCAAGTGACAGCATTGGAACGGCATGCGGCACTTTTGCGAAACGACCCGATGGTTGGGCGCCGACGCGATTGGATGGTGAATCCTTGGTGACGAGTTTTGGAAATCGCGCTTCGATGGCGTTGTTGCGCTTGCGCAGCTTGTCGTAGTCGGCGTCGGAGATTTTCGGCGCATCGCTCTGATAATAGAGCTTGTCGTGGGCTGCAATCTCGGCCGCAAGTCGCGTCAGCTCACTCTTGGCTTGCGCTTCGGAGAGTTTATCGACTGCGGTGTTGGGAGTGTCGCGCGACGCCATCGAAATTACGCCGTTGCGGCTTTGAGCAAACGCTCCGCTGCCGCACGCGCCTCGGCGGTGATTTCCGCGCCTGCAAGCATGCGCGCAATTTCCTCGCGGCGATGATCTTCAGCCAACGTGGCGACGCTGGTTGCAACGCGCTTGCCTTTGTCGAGTGCATCTTTCGAGATCAACAAATGCTGATCTGCACGCGCTGCAACCTGCGGCGCATGCGTCACCGCCATCACCTGAACCTTTTCTGCCAGCCGCGCGAGCCGCGCGCCGATGGCATCGGCTACAGCGCCGCCCACACCGGTATCGATTTCGTCGAACACCAAAGTCGGTGCCGATCCGCGATCCGACAGCACCACTTTCAGCGCCAGCAGAAAACGCGACAGCTCGCCGCCAGATGCGACTTTCATCAACGGACCTGGCTTGGTGCCAGGGTTGGTCTGAACCCAGAATTCGACGCGGTCGAAGCCGTGCGGGCCGGGCGATTGCGGATCGCTTTGAACCTGCGTCGAGAAATTCGCACGATCGAGCTTGAGCGGCGCCAATTCGGCATTCACGGCCTTGTTGAGTTTCTCTGCCGCCTTGTTGCGCGCAACCGACAACTTCTCAGCCGCCGCGCCGTATTCCTTGTCGGCAACAAGCGCCGCTTTTTCCAGAACCTTCAATTGTTCCGCGCCGGCATCGATGAGCGCAACATCGGCGGCATACTTCGTCGCTAGCGCGTTCAACGCATCGACAGGAGTGGAATATTTTCGCGATGCAGCCCTCAGCGCAAACAATCTCTCCTCGATGCGCTCCAACTCAAGCGGATCGAAGTCTGCGGCGACAAGAGCGGCGTTGAGATGCTGATCGGCTT
>JAPLPA010000208.1:8781-19281 GCA_026400415.1 Afipia sp.
TGCTGATCGGCTTCTTCGAGTGCATTGATGGCGAGGTCCATTGCCTTGACGGCAGGCTCGATAAGTTGTGGCGCGGTCGATGCGCGCCGCTCCAATCGGCGCACGGCGGCGGACAATGCCGAGACCGGCGACGAGGGTCCACCGACAGCCGCCTGCGCCTCGCGCAAATCCTCAGCGATCTTCTCGCCCTGCATCATCACGGTGCGGCGCTCGGCAAGCTTCGTTTCCTCGCCGTCAAGCGGATTGAGCGTGGTTAGTTCATCCGACGCGTGGCGCAGATAGTCGGCTTCACGCGCGGCGCGCTCCATCCCGGTGCGATGCTCGTCGAGTGCAGCGCGCGCGGATTTGCGCGCGTCC
Organism: Afipia sp.; assembly: GCA_026400415.1. Taxonomy (GTDB): domain Bacteria; phylum Pseudomonadota; class Alphaproteobacteria; order Rhizobiales; family Xanthobacteraceae; genus Afipia. The sequence goes on from JAPLPA010000208.1 coordinate 9,139, forward strand.
CAAAGCTTCTCGACCGCATCAACGTCTTTCTCCAATGCCGCGAAAGCATCGAGCAATCGCCGATGCGTGGCCGTGTCAACGAGAGCGCGCTCATCATGCTGGCCGTGAATTTCCACCAGCGTCGAGCCGACGGCTTTAAGGGTCTGAATGCTGATGGCCTGATCGTTGAGAAAAGCGCGGGTCTTGCCATCCGCCATCTGCACGCGGCGCAGGATCATTTCGCCGCTGTCATTCAGACCGTTCTCGCTCAGAATGTGGGAGGCCGGATGGTCCTTCGGCACATCGAACACCGCCGTAACCTGGCCCTGTTCGGCACCGTGCCGCACCAGACCGGCATCGCCGCGTCCGCCAAGCGCCAGCGCAAACGCATCTAGCAAAATGGATTTACCCGCACCGGTTTCGCCGGTGAGGACAGCCAGACCTTTGAGGAAATCGATGTCGAGCCGCTCGATCAGGACGATGTCGCGGATCGAAAGACGCGCCAGCATTTGAAATGGATCCTAACCGAGGCCGATTCTCTTGAACGCCTTGCTGATGTAAGAATCCTTGTTCTCACTCGGCTCGGCTCCGCCCGACTTTACAAGATTGTAGGCGTCTTTGTACCAGCGGCTGTCCGGAAAGTTGTGGCCAAGAACGGCAGCGGCGGTCTGCGCCTCGCCGACAATGCCGATGGCCATATAGGCCTCGGTCAGCCGCGCCAGCGCCTCTTCGACGTGCCGCGTCGTCTGATACTGCGTCACGACCACCTTGTAACGGTTGATTGCGGCGGTGTAGTCGCGCTTTTCCATGTAATAGCGGCCGACCGACATTTCCTTACCAGCCAACTGGTCTCGCGCCGCCTCAATCTTCTTCTTGGCGGACGTTGCGTATTCCGACGTCGGGTATTTGCGGATCACTTCCTCAAGCGACGAAATGGCCTTTTCGGTTCGACCCTGATCACGGGAAATATCGGGAATCTGGTCAAAATTTGAAGCCGCAACCAGGTATTGCGCATAGGCCGCGTCAGGACTGCCGGGATGCAATGCGACATAGCGGTTGGCAGACGAGATACATTCGTCGTAGTCGCCATTTTGATAGGATGCGTAGGCCGACATCAGCAACGATTTGCGCGCCCAATCGGAGTACGGATGCTGGCGATCGACTTCCTCGAATTTTTTCGCAGCGCCTTTGTTGTCATTCTTTTTGTTCATCAGGTACAAGCCCTCATTGTAGAGCTTGTCTGCCGGTTCATCGACGAAGGTCTCGTCTTTGGCAAAAAACTTGTCGTAAAGGGCACCTGCACCGCAGCCGCCGAGCATTGGGGTCAGAAGCACAAGCGCAAGCGCCACACGCACGCGGCTGTGGCCACTGCGAGGGTCGAGGGTTTTGCGTTGTTCGAGCAACATTAGTTCTGGCCAACCTGAGTGAGACGCCGACGCAAAGATACGCGGATGAAGTTTAAGGGTTGCTATGAACCTGAAACCAACGCCCCGGTTTGTCCGTTCCGGCGTGGACTATTTAGCCGAAAAACATATCTGAACCAACCGGATAGGTCGACATTTCGCCCGCATTAAGGCGGGTTGCCGCAGTTGAGGGTTGGTTTGGTTAAAGCACACTGGCCGCGGAGAAAGCCAAAAGGCCGATCAGGACACATCCGGCGCGTAGGCCGCCGCAGCCAAGCCGCCCGTGACATCGGCGTGGCCGCGCAGGCGGCGGGCGGCGACTGGGCGTTCCGTGACGGACTCAGTCACTTCGACGATCCGCCAGGCATGGCGATCGGCCAGCAGCGCCGTCAGAACAGCATGGTTGAGTTTGTGGCCACCCCGCACCGATTTGTAGAGGCCCTGCAGCGGCAGGCCAGCCAGCGCGAGATCGCCGACCACGTCCAGCACCTTGTGGCGCACGCATTCATCGGCGTAGCGCAGGCCTTCGGCGTTCATTACGCGGGTGTCGTCGAATACGAGCGAATTCTCGAACGAAGCACCGAGCGCGTAACCTTCGCTCCAGAGCTTGGCGACATCGGCCATGCAGCCAAACGTGCGAGCGCGGCAGATATCGCGGCGGAAGCTGTCGGGATTGAGATCAAACGCATAGGCCTGACGGCCGATCTGAGGGTTGGTGAAATCGATCTCGACTTCTGCGCGGAAACCAGCATGCGGGCGCAACTCGCCGAACGAATTACCCAGCGAAACCTGCACGGTCTTGAGAACTTCGATGAAGCGGCGCGGAGCGCTCTGCTGCACGATGCCGACGCTGTCGATCGCAGCGACAAAAGGAGCCGCGCTGCCATCCATAATCGGCACTTCGGGACCATCGACTTCGATGGTGGCGTTATCGACACCCATGCCGCGCAGCGCAGCGAGAACATGTTCCGCGGTGGAAACGAGTGGCCCCTGATGGTCCCCCAGAACGGTGGCAAAGTCGGTCGCCACGACGGATGAGGTAGTCGCCGGGATTTCGCGGTCGTCGCCGCTGCGGATAAAAACGAAACCCGCGTTGATGTCGGCGATATCGGCGGGAGCGAGAGTCAGCGAGACGGGGGCACCGGAATGGACGCCAACGCCGGTCACTGTGACTGGCGCGCGAAGCGTGGTTTGACGACCGGAATTCATACCCACTAGCCCACTAACTTAACGACCCGAACCGGAACAGCTCAAAGATCGTCCCCCAACGTGGCCGGACCTTAGCCACTGCACCTGAAAGCGCCACTCACGCTTGTTTACCGATTGTTACCCCATTGCCGCCGCAATCGCGCCGCCGGCTCGGCCCATTCCGTATCCCACGACGGCAAGTGCTACAGCCACGATTGTCCGAAATAAACCAGCAATTTCATATATTTGAACGCTCGCAGCCTGTCCGTTGGCCGCGGAATCGAAAAGCCCCAGCCTGACTGGCCGGGGCTTTGGTGTTTTGCCGATTGTAACAGACTTCAGTTGGCCTGACGCCGCAGAAAGGCGGGGATATCCAGCTGATCCTCAGCGTCGTGCGAAGGCATCGGAGCCGTACGGCCGTGAGAATCGAGTCCCTGTGGCGCAGGGCGGCGTCCGTACTCGGAGACCGGGTCTCCGCCGAATTCAGGCGGGATTGGCTTGAGCGGCTTACGAGCGGGAAGCGGCGGCATCGCGCACATCTCAGGCGCCGAAGTGCGGCCCGAAACCGGAGCCTCGCTGTCCTCGTCACGGCGGCCGAGGCCGACATTGGCCAGGCGCTGAAGCAAGGATGTACGGGCTTTCTGCGGGTGTTCCTCGGACGTCTCGCCGCGCGCGCGGCGAATTTCGTTCTGAGCAGGTACCGGCAATTCATCGAAGTCCGGCATGCGAGGCGCGCGCAAAGGCATGCGCTCGGCAGCCTGCGGAATGAAAGCCGTCGGCGGTGCCGGCTCCTGAAGGTCCATTGGCTCGTCGTGATCCGGGAACAGCGAAGGCTTCGGCGGAATCGGCCGCACACTGACGTCGCCGTATGACGCAGGCTGGCTTTGTGCAGGACGCTCCGGCGAAACCGCCTCGGCGATTGCAGCCAAAGCTGCGCGGTCGATCTGTTCGGCGCGGATCGGCGTTGCGACGGCCGCAGGACGCGCCTCCTGCTTCTTGGCAGCAAGACGCTGATTGTCGGCACGCAGGCGCGCGGTGAGTTCGGCGAGACGGCCTTCCGGCGCGGGCGAAGCTGTACCGTGAGCCGGTGGTGTCGCACGGGCTGCAGCCGATGCGTCAATGCCGGTCGCAACAACAGAGACGCGGATGACGCCGTCGAGGGTCTCGTCGAAGGTCGCGCCGACGATGATGTTGGCGTGCTCGTCCACTTCCTCGCGAATGCGGGTGGCGGCTTCATCGACCTCGAACAGCGTCAGGTCCTTGCCGCCGGTGATCGAAATAAGCAGACCCCGCGCACCGCGCATCGACGAATCGTCGATCAGCGGGTTTGCGATCGCAGCTTCGGCGGCGGTCATGGCGCGTTTCTCGCCGGAGGCTTCGCCGGTGCCCATCATGGCCTTGCCCATCTCTTTCATCACCGCGCGAACGTCGGCGAAGTCGAGATTGATCAGGCCTTCCTTGACCATCAGATAGAGCACCTGGTCGGCCATCGCGAACGCATCGGCGAAGGTGGTCTTCTCGTTGGCCACACGGAACAGATTCTGGTTCGGAATGATCAGCAGCGTATCGACGACCTTGGCGAGTTCGGCGATGCCGATCTCGGCAGTCTTCATGCGGCGCACGCCCTCGAAGTGGAACGGCTTGGTGATGACGCCGACGGTGAGGATGCCCATTTCGCGCGCGGTCGCAGCGATCACGGGAGCAGCCCCAGTGCCGGTTCCGCCGCCCATGCCGGCAGTCACGAACACCATGTTCGCGCCCGTCAGATGATCGCGGATTTCGTCAATGACTTCCTGCGCCGCTGCCGCGCCGATGTCCGGCTGCGAACCAGCACCGAGACCCTGCGTAACCTGCGTGCCCATCTGAACGATGCGCTCGGCCTTCGACATTGTCAGTGCCTGGGCGTCGGTATTGGCGACGACAAAGTCGACACCCTGCAATCCGGCAGAGATCATGTTGTTGACGGCATTGCCGCCCGCGCCACCGACACCGAACACGGTGATCCGCGGTTTCAATTCGCGAATATCGGGCTTTTGGAAGTTGACTGTCATGGTTGCCTCTCGCTTACGCGCACGCGTTGAAGGTTCGGCTATACGCCAAAGCTATTAATGGATCGGTAAGGTTGACGGTTTCGGTCATCAGAAGCCCTCTCGAAGCCATCGTCCGACTTTCCCGAAGTAGCCGCCGTCAGTCCCTGTCATAAGCTGCCGCGTATGCCGCGGTTCAACGTGTTCAAGATGAGCGAATTGGGGGTAGACCAGCAGCCCCGCAGGCACCGCGAAGGATGCAAATTTGGCTTCGGCAGGCAGACGGACGAAGCCGAGCGGGCGCCCGACGCGAACCGGCCTGCCGAGAATGCGGGAGGCCGTCTCCGGAATGCCGGGAAGCTGCGAAGCGCCGCCGCTCAGGACAATCCGTGCCCGCGGCTCTGCCGCAAAGGGGGAATCGGCGAGCCGATCCCTGACCATCTCAAAAGTCTCCTCGACCCGCTGCCTGACGATATTTGCAATCGTGGCGCGTGAAACGATTTGAGATGCATCGCGGCCGTGGTCATCCGTCGCCGGTATGCTGACTGAGTCGCGCGCATCGGATCCGCCCGTCAAGGCGGTGCCATATAAAGTCTTGATTCGCTCGGCATCCGCAATGCATGCACCTAGTCCTCGTGCAAGATCCATCGTGATGTGTTGCCCGCCGAGCGCAAATCCGCCGGCATGGACGAACTGGCCGCCCGAATAGGTTGCGATTGTCGTCGTGCCCGCGCCCATCTCGACGACAGCAGCTCCAAGATCGGCCTCGTCGCCGGTCAAGACCGATAGTCCAGCGGCGTAAGGTGCCGCAGCCATCGCTTCAACATTCAGATGACAACGCTCGACCACGAGCATCAGGTTCTTGGCAGCGGTCGCGTCGGCGGTCACGACATTCATGTCGATGCCAAACTGGCGGGCAACCATGCCGCGCGGGTCGCGGACGCCTTTGACGCCGTCGAGCGAGTAGCCGACCGGAATGGTGTGCAGCACCGTGCGTCCGGGCGGCGTGGCGTGACGCATGCCGGTGCCGATCACCCGGGCCATGTCGTCGGACGTGACCGCTCCGCCGCGAATTTCCGAGGATGCTTCGACCAGTTCCCCATGTAGCCGGCCAGCAGAGACCGACAGCAGGACCGACTCGACGCGGACTTTTGCCATCCGCTCGGCCAGCGCCACAGCATGACGAACCGCCTGCTCGCTGGCATTGAGATCGGCGACCGCGCCGGCTTTCATACCGCGCGACTGAATATGGCTCAGACCGATGATCTCCACCGTATGACTTCGGCCGCGCAGCGCCTCACTTGGCGCACATGGTTTCAGCCGCGCGATGAGACACGCAATCTTGCTGGTGCCGATATCGAGTGCCGCAACCAGCCCCGTCTTGTTCGGTGGCATCTGGCGCGTCTTAGGTGTCTGGACGCCATCGAGGATGGTCATGCGTCACCAGCTTTTTTCTTCGGTGCCTTCGCCTTGAACAGTTCATCGCGCGCTTTTGCCGCATCTTCCGACAGCCGCACCGTCAAGCGATCCGGCAGCCGCATGTCGATAGAGGTGATGTCGCGCCGCCGTTCAAATTGGTTTCCGGCAGACGAATATCGAGGCCGTTGGTCAGCCTCAAATTCCAGCGGCGTTCACCGACATACACGATCGCTTTTACTTGCGAGCGTACATGCGGGTAATAAGCTAGCATTTCGAGAAAATCTTTCGCGCGCGTTTCCGCGCCCTTGCCGACCACCAGCGGCAGCGCGACGAGGCGGCTGGCGACAAATGGTTCAAGCACGGTGCCGTCTTCTGCAATCACGGAGACGCGGCCATCCTGCTGCCAAAGCGCGTAAGGAGCGCGCTCGGTGATGTCGATCTGAAGTTTCCCGGGATACAACTTCTGCACGGTCGCATCGCCGATCCACGGATCGGATTTCAGCCGGTCGCGCACGTCAGCTGCGTTTAGAAAAAGCAATGACGAACGCCCATTGACGCCGCCGACGGCGAGGATTTCATCCTGCGTAAGCTGTTTGCGGCCGGTGATGGAGACGTTGGTGATCTTGAAGCCGACAGCGTTCGCCGCAGCGTTGCGCGTATCGCTCATAGCACCAAGAAGTCCGTCGACCTGACCACCCTTGATGACGCCGAACGCGCCGACGCCGGCCATAAGGACGAATGCAGCCGCGAGGCCTATGCCGCGCGGCAGCCAGCGCTCTAAGGTAGCGATTCTACCGTTGCGGCCTTGGTCGTCGAAAATTGGGGGCGATGCAGGCCGAAGGACAGGCTCTGAAGCGCGGGCGCGGGAACGCGCAGCCTTCCTTACGGCCTTCTTGTCCAGGCTTGATTGAGGCCCCTGTCTGACCGACCGAGAGAGGCGTCCTCCACCATCCATTGAACTAACTCGTCAAAGGTTACGCCCGCGAACGCTCACGCCCCGGCGAGAAGACGCTGACGCGCCGCCAACCCCGACCTTCGGGCCTGCTGGTAAACAAAGGGTAAAATCGACAGGCGCAGGGTAAATTTTCACCTGACGCCGGAGCGGTTTACGCCCCGAACGCTCGTGTTGTACCTATCTTGAAGGAACGCTTCAGCGACGCGCCCGGCGCTCCGCGAGAACGATCTGGTCCTGCAGGAAAGCCTCGAATGCGACGCCCTGCGCCTTAAGTGCCTTTGGGTAAAGCGAGGCCTTGGTGAGGCCCGGCAGTGTATTGGTCTCAAGATAGATCGTCTCCTTTGTTGAGACGATGAAGTCCGAGCGCGAATAGCCGCCGCATGACAGCGCCGCATGCGCTCTTACCGACTGATCCATCAGATCGGCGGTGACGTCGGGAGTAAATCGCCCGGGGCAAATCTCCTGAGTCGATTTGGCAAGATATTTTGCCGTGTAGTCGAAGCCGCCTTCCGCAGGAATGATCTCCACCGGCGGCAGCGCGATCAGCGATCCATCCGCCTGTTCAAGAACGCCGCAGGTTGCTTCGACGCCCTGGATGAAAGGCTCGACCAGATAGTCTTCGGTCTTCGCAGCATTGCGCACCGCGACAATGTCCTGCTTCGCGTTGACGAAAATCAGACCGTAGCTCGATCCGTCCCGCGTTGGCTTGGCGATGAGCCTGCCGTATTTCGCCAATGCGGTTTCCATGTCGTCGAGCGCGACGTTCGGCGTAATTCTCACGCCCGCAAGCTCTGCAAACTGCTTGGCGGCGATCTTGTCGAATGCAAGATGAGACGACGCCGAACCGGAGCCGGTGAAAGCGACGCCGCGCGCTTCGCACATCGCCTGCAGTTCACCGTTTTCGGCGCTGCCTCCGTGCAGACCCAGCACCAGTAGAATATTTTCGGCCTTAGCCTTGTCGAGTGCCGCCGCGATATTGCCGAGACCGCGGCCATCGGGTGTGAAAGGCTCCTCGAAGGGCCGCGAATGACCCTGCAGCGCCGCAGGCTTCGTTTCATGAACGGAGTCGCCGACATTCCAGAACCACAAATCGGCCGATGGCAAAGCAGCATTCAGCGCCTGCGCAGTCGCGACCGAGACAAGCCGCTCCTTGTTCAAACCACCAAAGAGAATTGCGATGCGTTTCACGTTCGCTCGCTCCCGATCCGTTTGATTTCCCATTGCAGCTCGATGCCGGTGTGATCTTTCACAAGCGAGCGAACCAGTTCGCCGAGGGTCTCAATATCATGCCCTGTCGCATTGCCGGTATTTATCAGAAAATTGCAGTGCATGTCCGACACCTGCGCCCCGCCGACTTTGAGGCCACGGCAGCCTGTCGCGTCGATCAGCTTCCACGCACTATGGCCCGGCGGATTCTTGAAGGTCGAGCCACCGGTTTTTTCGCGGATCGGCTGCGCGGTTTCGCGGTGAGTCTGGACTTCGTTCATGCGCGCGCGAATGGTTTCGGAATCGGAGATTTTTCCGCGAAACATCGCCGAGGTGAAAATAACCGACGGATCGACGCCCGAATTGCGGTAGATGAATTTCATGTCGGCATTGCTGAACTTGTGCTTCTTGCCGTCGCGCGAAATTCCGGTCGCCTCAATCAGCACGTCCTTCGTCTCCCCGCCGTTGGCGCCTGCGTTCATCCGCAGCGCGCCTCCGACGGTTCCGGGAATTCCAAAATAAAATTCCAGCCCGCCGATGTCCGCGGCTGCGGCGGTTTCAGCGACGCGCTTATCGAGCACAGCCGTCCCGGCGCGAACGGTGTCGCCCTCAGCTTTCACATCGCCAAATCCCTTCGGCGACAGGCGTATGACCACACCAGCGATGCCGCCATCGCGCACAATGAGAGTGGACCCGACACCGACGACATAAACCGGAATGTCCTTCGGCAGCCTTGCAAAAAAATACGCAAGATCGTCTTCATCGGCGGGCGTGAATAAAATCTGCGCAGGTCCGCCGACACGAAACCACGTCAACGGGCCGAGCGATTCATTCGCCAGCAGGCGTCCGCGCAAATCCGGCATCGCGGATTTGAGATCGCCGCTGATGTCGGGAAAGCTCAAGCCTTCAGCGCCTTCAATTCACCGGGCAACGCATAAGCCCACTGCGTGATGTTGCCCGCACCGAGCAGCACGACAAAATCATCCGGCTTGGCAACATCGCGCACCACGCCGGCCAGCGCTGCGGAATTTTCCAGCGGAATGACTTCGCGATGACCGTGCGATCGCAGACCGAGCACGAAATGATCGCGGTCGATCCCCGCAATCGGCGCTTCGCCTGCCGCATACACATCGGCGACGATCACGGTGTCGGCGTCGTTGAAGCAGGTGCAGAATTCCTCGAACAGCGATTGCAGCCGGGTGAAGCGATGCGGCTGCACCACCGCGATCACCTTGCCTTTGGTGGAATCGCGCGCGGCTCTCAGCACCGCAGCGATTTCGACTGGGTGATGACCGTAATCGTCGATGATGTTAACGCCGTTCCATTCACCGGTCTTGGTGAAGCGCCGCTTCACGCCGCCAAAACCCGCCAGTGCCGTGCGAATCACATCGTCCGAGATTCCGATCTCATGCGCGACCGCAATCGCCGCTGTCGCATTGAGAGCATTGTGACGCCCCGGCATCGGCAGCATCAGATCCGTTATCTCATGCGCGACATCGGTGGTGCGGTTGCGAAACTCCACTTTGAATTTCGATCCACCGGTGAATGGCACCAGATCAACGAGGCGCGCGTCGGCCTGCGGGTTCTCTCCATAAGTGATGATGCGGCGGTCCTCGATCTTACCGACCAGCGCCTGAACCACCGGATGATCGGTGCACATCACCGCGAATCCGTAGAACGGAACGCTCTCGACGAAATTACGGAACGCCTCCTGCACGGCATCGAATGTCTTGAAGTGATCGAGATGTTCGGGATCGACATTGGTGACGATCGCAACGTCAGCCGGCAATTTCAGAAACGTGCCGTCGCTCTCATCGGCTTCCACCACCATCCACTCGCCTGCGCCAAGACGCGCATTGGTGCCATAGGCGTTGATGATGCCGCCATTGATGACGGTTGGATCGAGATTGCCCGCATCGAGCAATGTCGCAACCATCGAGGTCGTGGTGGTCTTGCCGTGCGTGCC
>JAPLPA010000372.1 GCA_026400415.1 Afipia sp.
CCATCGAGGTGCGCTTCACGGTCGACGCACTTTGCGCCATGAGCTTCTTGCCGATCTCTGTAGAGCCAGTGAACGTAACCTTGCGAACAATCGGGTTGGACGTCATCTCGCCGCCGATTTCCGTAGCGGAGCCAGTGATGATAGATAGCACCCCTTTTGGCACTCCCGCACGCTCTGCCAGAACTCCAAGCGCCAGCGCCGACAACGGCGTTTGACTCGCGGGCTTGACCACCATCGTGCATCCGGCAGCCAGCGCGGGTCCCGCTTTGCGGGTAATCATTGCGGCTGGAAAATTCCATGGTGTGATCGCAGCACAGACGCCAATTGGTTGCTTCAGTACAACGATGCGTTTATCGGCACCGAAAGCGGGAATGGTGTCACCATAAATGCGCTTGCCTTCCTCGCCGAACCATTCGATGAAACTCGCCGCATACGCAATCTCGCCTTTGCTCTCGGTCAGGGGTTTGCCTTGTTCGGCAGTCATGATGGCCGCAAGGTCATCCTGGTTGGCCATCATGAGATCGAAAAGCTTGCGCAGAATTGCGGCACGTTCTCTCGCGGTCTTCGCGCGCCAACCCGGCAACGCAACATTCGCCGCCTCAATCGCGCGTTTTGTCTCAATCCCGCCCATGTTGGGCACCGTGCCGATAATCGCGCCGTTCGCCGGATTATCAACGGTGATGGTGCTACCATTGTCCGCCTTCACCCACTCGCCACCGATCAGGCACGCATCGCGAAGCAGTGTCTTATCCTTGAGGATCAGTTTCGAGACTTTTTCTAACATGATCCGGATACCTTGCTGACGGGAGGCACAGTGTCGCGCGCCATGGGCAAGCGCGCTGCGATGATCTAAATTATTGCCCGTTGTCCCTGAGAACTTTTCGGCAACCGGAACTGATCAATCTTCGGTTTTGCTTGAGGCATCCCAAAACAGCGAAATCGCCATCGGCCATAAATTTACGACAGAATCTCGATACATCGCGTGAACAGCGTTGCTGTTCAGAGGGATTGCCACTTCTGGCGAAGCTTGCGGTCGCTCCGAGCTCAAAAAGCAGTATCAAGCCTAAGACAGTACCTAAAAAATATTTTGACATGATGGACCTCAACTTGATCGGGTGTGCCGGCAACAAACAACACCTACCTTGATTTGAGGTCTACCGACAACGCAGGCTTCTGCATACTGGTCCGGCGCTCGCAGCACCCGCAAGGGCAACCCCAAAAAAAATGCGGTTGCCCTTGTTTTCCTGCCTATTCCGCAGCTGTACGCAGTTCGATGCGCTCAGCACGGACTGCACAAAATTTAAATTCCGGTATTTTACCGAAAGGGTCCAGCGCCGGATTCGTCAGCAGATTGGCGGCCGCCTCTGCGTAGCAGAACGGCATGAACACCATGTTTTCCGGCACGTCGCGATCGGAGCGGACTTTAACTTCGATCGCACCGCGACGGGTTTCCAGCCGAATGAAATCGCCCGGCCGGACATTCTTACGCCGCATGTCTTTGGGGGACATGAAAGCCACGGCCTCCGGCTCGATATTGTCGAGAACCTCGGACCTGCGTGTCATAGAACCGGTGTGCCAATGTGCCGGCACAATCTTGCCACGACCACTCTCAGTCGGATAACCGGTCGTGAAGATGATCTCGTTACCGGGCATGTCGGGACCATCCACCGGATAAGTCACCGCGCCTTCACGTTCCAGACGCTCCCATGAAATGTTCTTCAGAGAAGGCATCAACTGCGTCATCTCGTTGAAAACATCGGCGGGGCCCGAATAAGTCCAGCCGCATCCCATGCGGTTGGCAATTTCCTGAATGATCCATAAATCCTGACGCGCATCGCCCGGCGGTTTAACGACCTGACGCGCAATCTGTACGCGGCGGTCCGTATTCGTAAACGAACCGACTTTCTCCGCAAACGCTGAGGCCGGAAGAATAACGTCGGCATGAAACGCCGTCTCGGTCACGAACAGATCCTGCACGACAAGATGGTTAAGCATCGCAAGCGCCTGTCGTGCGTGCTGTAGATCTGGGTCCGACATCGCAGGATTCTCGCCTTCGATATACATTCCCTTGATATTGCCGGCGTGGATCGCATCCATAATCTCGACGACCGTAAGACCCCGCACCGGATCGACTTCATGGTTCCAATTCTTCTCGAAACGCTCGCGCAAATCATTGCGGCCGACCGGCTGATAATCGGGCAGGAACATCGGTATGAGACCGGCGTCAGATGCACCCTGCACATTGTTTTGCCCGCGCAGCGGATGAAGGCCCGTACCAGGCCGGCCGATCTGCCCGGTAATAAGCGCAAGCGCAATCAAACAACGTGCGTTATCAGTGCCGTGAATGTGCTGGCTGATACCCATTCCCCAGAAAATAATGGAGGACTTCGCCTTCGCATACATGCGTGCGACGTCTTTAATCGTCGCGGCAGGAATGCCGCAGATCGGCTCCATCTTCTCTGGCGGAAATTCCTTGATCTTCTCTTTAAGATCATCAAAGCCCTCGGTGTAGCCGGCAATATATTGCGCATCTGTCAGACCTTCGGTGACGATCGTGTGCAACATGCCATTGAGAAGTGCCACGTCAGCACCGGGCTTGAACTGAAGATGCATCAGCGCATGACGTGAAAGTGACTGACGTCGCGGGTCCATCACGATCAGCTTTGCACCCTTTTTGGCCGCGTTCTTGATGAAGGTCGCAGCGAGCCGGGGGATCACGATAATAACTTCGGCGTCCTTGGCCGCAGCAAATGGTGCTGATACTGCACCCGAGTTCAAACCTTCCATCAAAGCGGCGACCGACGATGCGTGGCAAAGCCGAGTGCAGTGATCGACGTTGTTCGAACCAAAACCGGTTCGTACCAGTTTCTGAAAAAGATATGCCTCTTCGTTCGAGCCCTTTGCAGATCCGAAGCCGGCGAGCGCCTTCACACCTTTCTCATTGCGAATCTTGACAAGGCCTTTCGCCGCAATATCGAGCGCCTCTTCCCAAGATGCTTCACGGAAGTGCGTAAATGGATTAGCGGGATCGACCTGATCGTTGGCGTCCTTCTTCGCATTCGGCAGACGAACCAGCGGCTTCGTTATGCGATGCGGATGATGAATGTAATCGAACCCAAAGCGGCCTTTAACGCAAAGGCGGTTCTTGTTCGCAGGACCGTTGCGGCCTTCGGCATAAACAATTTCCTCTTCCTTCACTTTATACGTGACCTGGCAGCCAACGCCGCAGAAGGGGCAAAGTGAATCCACTTCCCGATCTGGATAGACCGTGCGGGTCTGCTTGTCGTCGAGATAGGCCGACGGCATGAGGGCGCCTGTCGGACACGCCTGCACGCATTCGCCACATGCCACACAAGTCGATTCACCCATTGGGTCGTCGAAATCGAACACGATCTTGGCGTCGGCGTTGCGATAGGCCATGCCGATAACGTCGTTCACTTGAACTTCGCGACACGCACGCACGCACAGCCCGCACTGAATGCACGAATCGAGATTGACGCTCATAGCGGTGTGGCTGGTGTCACTTGCCCAACGCTGTTCGGCCGGGAAGCGGCTTTCGGTGATGCCGGTCTTTTCAGCCCAATTCCAAAATTTCGAATCCGGATCGTGCGATGTCGCCCGCGCCGGTTGATCGGCGACGAGCAATTCCATCACCATCTTCTGCGCGGAGACGGCACGGGCGCTCGCGGATCTCACCTTCATGCCGACATTTGGCATGCGCTTGCAGGAAGCTGCGAGAACACGCTCGCCTTCGATCTCCACCATGCAGGCGCGGCAATTGCCGTCTGCTCGGTAATCAGGCTCCGGCGAGTAGCACAGATGCGGGATTTCGGTACCTTGGCGCTTGGCAACCTGCCAGATCGATTCACCTGGGGCCGCTTCGACCATCTTGCCGTCGAGTTCGAATTGAATCTTGCTCATTCCGCAGCTTCCTTCGGCGCAAATTCTTCAGGGAAGTATTTAATCACGGTTGTCAGTGGGTTCGAGGCCGCCTGACCTAAACCGCAGATCGACGCATCGCGCATCGCATGACTCAATTCGTCGAGCAGATCGCGGTTCCAGACCTTATTTTCCATCAGCGTCGCGGCTTTCTGGGTTCCGACGCGGCATGGCGTGCATTGACCGCAGCTCTCATCTTCAAAGAACCGCATGAGATTCAGCGCAGCGCCTTTCACGTCGTCCTTATCGGACATGATCACGACAGCCGCAGACCCAATGAAGCAGCCGTATTTTTCCAGTGTGCCGAAATCCAACGGAATATTATCCATTGATGCGGGCAAGATGCCACCCGACGCGCCACCGGGCAGATACGCGTGGAACTTATGTCCGTCCGCCATGCCGCCGCAAAATTCATCGATCAACTCGCGCACAGTGACGCCAGCAGGCGCTAGTTTCATCCCCGGATTCTTCACGCGGCCCGAAACTGAATAACTGCGAAGGCCTTGACGTTCGTTCCGCCCTTGGCCCTTCCACCAGCCTGCACCCTTTTCGACAATATCGCGCACCCACCATAGTGTCTCGACATTATTAATGAGTGTGGGGAGTCCAAAAAGTCCAACCTGGAATGGATAAGGCGGCTTGTGGCGCGGCAACCCGCGTTTGCCTTCAATGCTTTCCAGTAGTGCGGATTCCTCACCGCATATGTATGCGCCCGCGCCACGGCGCAGATGCAGCACCGGCGCGCCCTTCACCTTTGGCAGCTTCGCGATCTCGCGTTTGATGATTTCGATGGAAGCAGGATATTCGTCACGTAGATAAATGTAGATGTCCGTGGCCTCCACGGCATACGCACCGATCAGCATTCCCTCGATGAAACGATGCGGATCGTTTTCCAGATAATAACGATCCTTGAACGTACCTGGCTCGCCTTCGTCGCCATTGATCGCCATCAGACGCGGTCCGGGCTCGCCGAGCATCAGACGCGGTCCGGGCTCGCCGAGTACGGCACGCCATTTGCGTCCTGTAGGAAATCCCGCGCCGCCGAGACCGCGCAACGATGCGTCGTCGAGGGCTTTCAGCAAATCTTCCTTCGCCATCTTGCCGGAACGCAGCTTATTGAGCAGCGCGTAGCCGCCACCCGCGATATAAGCATCGTAGTCGATATATTTCGGCAGGTGCGCATGGGTGTCGCCACCCTTCACAATTGCCAGCACACTTTCGACACTCGCATGATCGACGAAATTATGTCCGACTTCGGCGGCCGGCGCTGTATCGCAGCGTCCGACACACGGTGCCCGTACCACGCGTACACCGGGTCCGGCCTTGTTTTGCAATTCAACCAGCATCTTTTCCGCGCCAAACATCGCGCAGGTAAGCGAATCGCACACGCGGATCGTCAACGGCGGGATATCGGGCGCGCCCTCCTTCACGACATCGAAATGTGCGTAGAATGTCGCGGTCTCGAAAACTTCGGCAAAAGAAAGCTTCATTTCATCGGCGAGCGCTGCGAGGTGCGCGGCAGAGATCTGCCGGAATTTGTCCTGAATGAGATGAAGATGCTCAATCAGAAGATCGCGACGGCGCGGATGATCACCGAGTAGTGCGGCGATTTCCTCGGCGGCTTGCGGATCAATCTGGCGGCCTTTTGGCGTCGACTTGGCACGCTTTCTACCTTCGCCGGGATGCTCAAACGGACGAACTTCTTGGACGGTATGGCTCACCATAACGATCTCGCTTCTCTCTATTCTACAGCCGCTTAGACTCAATCTATGGCATGCCAGATGCAATGAAGAAATAGCGTGATGGTCGCACTGTCACAACGCGCAGAGCTGCGGCGGGTTATACTGCTGCACTGCATCGGTGAGGATGGCGAGATAGATTGCGGGAATATAGCGATAAGCATTTCAGATGGCGTTTTAAATTGAGGCTTATATCGGCCAAACCGCTGATGACAGTGGGGCCGTCGCCACGTCTTGAAAAAGCGGTCGGGCGGATAACGCGGAACCCCTGGATCACGCCACGACGTTTTTGCCGAAATCAGGCTCCATATCTCTTACAATACGAGGATGAACGACACTGTGCACATCCCCTCCAATACTGCGGCTGCGCAACGCGCTAGTACATCGGGAAAGATAGAACATCCGACGCTTGTGCTCTGTCCGGGATCAGCGCCTATGAGACAGATTTAGTGGCTTGAGGAACGGAGGATTTCTGGCTCATCGTAACCATTGAGGAGTGGAGATGAGACAGAAATCCGTATCCCCTGAATCGCCAATACCGACCCCCTCCACCCTCTCGAAATCGGTCGCG
>JAPLPA010000257.1 GCA_026400415.1 Afipia sp.
AGTACTTCGCGACTTTATTGAAGCCGAGCTTCTCGTCGTCATAAGGACCGACCCACTCGGCTGCGTCGATGGTGCCTTTTTCGAGCGACGGATAGATGTCGCCGCCTGCGAGTTGCGGCGGCACGACGCCGAGCTTTGCGAGAACCTGACCGGCAATGCCGCCGATGCGGAATTTCAGTCCCTGCAAATCGGCCGGCGTCTTGATTTCCTTGCGGAACCAGCCGCCCATCTGGGTGCCGGTGTTGCCGCATGGCATACCCTTGACGCCGAACTTCTTGTAGAACTCGTCGGCGATCTGGTTTCCACCGCCTTCAGTGAGCCAAGAGTTCTGCATGCGCGCATTCAGGCCGAACGGCACCGACGCAAACACCGAGAACGTTGGATCCTTGCCGACGTAATAATACGACACGGTGTGGGACATTTCGACGGTACCGTTCGAGGTCGCGTCGAGCGCCTGCAAGCCGGGAACGACTTCGCCGGCTGCGAACACCTGAATCTGGAATTTATTGTCGGTCATTTCGGCGACTTGCTTCGCCATATATTCGGCACCGCCGTAAATCGTATCGAGCGACTTCGGGAAGCTCGAAGTCAAACGCCATTTCACTTCTGGCATCGACTGCGCAATTGCCGGCGAGGCAACGGCCGTCGCGGCTGCGCCTACTGCGGAAACCTTTAGAAAATCACGACGCTTCATAGGGCATCTCTCCTTTTAGGGGACTTTTTTTGTCATATCCCGGTGCCGGTCTCTAACACGGATGGTTCAATCGCAAAACGAGACAAGCTTCGACACGGCGTTGAATAAACGAAAGTCGAACATGCTGTTCCAGAACATGGTGCGATGCACAAAATCCGTGTGGAAAGATGTCAGATGTGCGCTGATGCGCCCGCGAGCCGATGTTTTATCCGGTCGGCGATGGCCCGATAGATTGCCGCGTGCGTACCCTTCGGGTCGCTCTCGACCACCGGCGTCCCAGCATCCGACGACGTGCGAATTGCCATATGCAGGGGGATTTCACCGAGGAACGGCACCTTGAGTCGCTCGGCCTCGTGCCGCGCACCGCCGTGACCGAAGATATCCGAACGCGTGCCGCATTCGGGGCATTCGAAATAACTCATGTTCTCAATAATGCCCAGCGTCGGCACATCGACCTTGGCGAACATCGCAATCCCTCGCCGCGCATCGATCAGCGCCAGATCTTGGGGCGTCGAAACAATCACCGCCCCGCGCAACGGCACCTGCTGGGCCAGTGTCAATTGCGCATCGCCCGTGCCGGGCGGCATGTCGACAACAAGAACGTCCAGCTCGCCCCAGATAACATCCCACAGCATCTGCCGGATCGCCGACATCACCATCGGCCCACGCCACACCATCGCGGTTTCCTCAGCGACGAGAAACCCGATCGACATCATCGGCATTCCAAATCGCTTAATGGGAATCATTTTCTTGGCATCGTTGAGTTTTGGCTTTTCATTGACGCCGATCAGCCGGGGGACGGAAGGACCGTAAATGTCGGCGTCCAAAAGTCCGACGCGCAAACCCAAATCGCGCAACGCCAAGGCCAGATTGAGCGCTGTTGTGGATTTGCCGACGCCGCCCTTGCCGGACGCAATTGCGATGATGTTGGCAATGCCGGGAATGGCCACCTGCTTGCCCATCGGCGATTCCGGAGGCGGCCCCTGCGGGCGATGGGTGGCCGCCGGTTTGACGCCATGCGAGTGATTGTGGGAATGAGGCTGCGGCGCGGGCGCAGAACCGGGCCGTTTTTCAGCGGTTAATGCAACAAGAGCCGTAACCACACCGGGTATCGCACGAACGGCGGCATCAGCCTTTGCGCGGACATCTTCCCACGCGCGCGCCTCGGCGGCATCGACATTGATGGAAAAAAACACCTTGCCGTCGGTCACCGTAATATCCGACAACACGCCGGCTTGGGGTAACGCGACACCGCGCGGCGTTGCAACACCGCCAAGCGCGGCAACAACCTGATTTTTATCGACGGCCAAAACTCATCTCCGGCTGGGACGCTTGCAACAACGCTTTGGGTTACTTGTTTAGGTCGCTTGGGCTGCTTCATACGCGCGTCATCGCTGCGGTCAACGCTCTTGCATCGTACGGGCTCATTCGCATAGCTGTTGCCGTCGAATTCGGTCTCCCGTCCGGTCAGCAATCCAAATCTTTTTAACCAACAAAGAGTGCACGCTATGGCAAAAGTCGCTTTCCTGGGTCTCGGTGTCATGGGTTTCCCGATGGCCGGACATCTCGTCGCCAAGGGCAAACACGAGGTGACGGTCTACAACCGATCGCCCGCAAAATCGAAATCATGGACGGAGAAATTCGGTGGCAAAAGTGCTGCCACTCCCAAGGCAGCAGCCGAGGGCCAGGACTTCGTGATGGCCTGCGTCGGCAACGATGGCGACCTGCGATCCGTCACGCTTGGCACCGACGGCGCATTTGCCGGAATGAAATCCGGCGCAATTTTCGTCGATCACACAACCGCGTCAGCCGAAGTCGCACGACAACTTTATGCAGAAGCGACCAAGAAGAATTTCGCCTTTCTCGACGCTCCTGTATCCGGCGGACAGGCGGGTGCAGAGAACGGCGCGCTCACCGTGATGTGCGGGGGCGACGAAGCCGCTTACAAGAAAGCCGAGCCGGTCATCATGGCCTATGCAAAGATGTGCAAGTTGCTTGGGGCGGCCGGTTCCGGACAGCTCACCAAAATGGTCAACCAGATTTGCATCGCAGGCCTTGTTGAAGGTCTCGCAGAGGGAATTCATTTCGCGAAAAAAGCTGGTCTCGACGTCAACGCGGTGATCGACACCATTTCCAAGGGTGCTGCGCAATCCTGGCAGATGGAAAATCGCTACAAGACCATGAATGACGGCAAGTTCGATTTCGGATTCGCGGTCGAATGGATGCGCAAGGACCTGTCGATCTGTCTGGCAGAGGCACGCCGCAACGGCGCAAGTCTCCCCGTCACCGCGCTGGTCGACAATTTCTATTCGGAAGTGGAGAAGATGGGCGGCAAACGCTGGGATACATCGAGCCTTCTGGCGAGGCTTCAACGCTAAATCTTAATCGCAGAATGATTCTTGAGGGCGGCACCGAAAGTGCCGCCCTTTTTATAAACCCATATATACCGGCACTTTTTGCGGATGCGCGAACCGGAATTTACACTTCGTTAATGCGATTAACTTGACGTTTAAGCTACCTCTTAACGATTGTGCGCCAGAAATAGCAGGTAGCGTGCGCCGCTGTCCCGGCGCTGCGTGTGCGCCGTTGTGCAGGATTCGTTGCTTAATGAGTGAGACCGCCGACAAGAAAGACATGTCCGCGACTTCAGCGGACGGCACGGCGCCGGGACAGGCGCGAAGCCGGCGTGCTGCGACACTTCGCGTTCGTGAAGCTCGCGACCGTCTCACGTCCACGAGCGGAACCCGGCCTGCCTTCGACCACGAACTGCTGCGGCAATATGCGCAGACTAGGCTCTCCGCATCGCTCGTCGTCATCCTTCTTGTCGTCGCAACCGGCATGCTGTCGAGCCTGTGGATTCCCACAGCAGGTGCAGCGGCCTGGACGCTAGGCATTCTGTTCATCCACGCCATCGTCATCCGCTATTGCAGCAAGTTTCTCACGCTTCCCTCTACTCCTGCTCTGACAAAAAAATGGCGGCTGCGCTTCGTCGTGCTCGATCTGCTTTACGGATTGGCATGGACGCTGATCCTAATTCACCCCTCAGGTATCGACGTGGTCTCGAACACACTTATGTTGTTCGTGATGCTGCTGGTGATCGCCGTCTCCAGCATGCTGGCAGCTGGTCTGCCGATTGCGGCTTTCGCCGCGACTGTGCCGGTGACCGTCGCAATCGCCACAAACTTCGTCCTGCGTGGAACGCTCGACGACTACATTCTTGCGGCTCTCGCGGTCACGGCTGAGGGTTATTTCGCCCTGCTCGCACACCGGCTGCATTCGACGACACTGGCCACACTTGAAGCTCGCGCCGAGAAGGACGCGCTGATCGGCGAACTCGAACAGGCGAAGGCCATTTCGGACGAGGCACGTCACCGCGCTGAGTCTGCCAACGTTTCCAAATCGCGCTTTCTTGCGCAGAT
Organism: Afipia sp.; assembly: GCA_026400415.1. Taxonomy (GTDB): domain Bacteria; phylum Pseudomonadota; class Alphaproteobacteria; order Rhizobiales; family Xanthobacteraceae; genus Afipia. The sequence goes on from JAPLPA010000257.1 coordinate 4,114, forward strand.
GAGCCACGAACTGCGCACGCCGCTCAACGCCATTTTGGGATTCTCCGAAGTGATGAAGAGCGAGATTTTCGGCGCGCATGCCGTGCCGGTGTATAAGGACTACTCGGCGGACATCCATAATTCCGGGGTTCACCTGCTCAACCTGATCAACGAAATTCTCGATCTGTCGCGCATCGAAGCCGGACGCTTCGAATTGAATGAAGAACCTGTCTCGCTGGTGCACGTGGTGGCGGATTGCCACCACCTTCTGAAACTGCGCGCATCAAGCCGCGGCATCACCATCCATGAAGTGTTCGAGCAGGACATGCCGAAGCTGTGGGGCGACGAACGCGCGGCCCGTCAGGTCGTGCTCAATCTTCTATCAAACTCGATCAAGTTCACGCCGCAGGGCGGTGAGATCTGGCTCAAGGTCGGCTGGACTGCATCGGGCGGCCAATATCTCAGCGTCAAGGATACGGGCTCGGGCATCGCGGAAGATGAAATTCCGATTGTGCTGGCGTCGTTCGGCCAAGGATCGAACTCGATTAAATCAGCCGAACAAGGCGCGGGCCTCGGCCTGCCGATCGCCAAGAGCCTGATCGACATGCACGGCGGTACTTTTACCCTGAAATCCACGCTGCGCGTCGGCACCGAAGTGATCGTCACCTACCCGCCCGAGCGCGTGATGACGGCGCTTGCACCGATGCGCGAAAGCGCGCCGCCGCTGCAGCCGGATCGTCCGCCGGAAGGTCTAGGCAGTGACAAGCACCGCGCACGCCACAAGCCGATCATGAGCGCCGGCACAGGACTTTGACAATCGGACGCTTGCGCGTCCGATGAATTGCCTTCAGTACCGTTGAATGGAAAAAGAAACGCCGTGCATCGCAGTCTGCTTCATCGACCCGGCAACGAGCTTGTGCCTCGGCTGCGGTCGCACGCTTCCAGAAATCGCGCAGTGGCACAAGATGGACAGCGCCGAGCGGCAATCGCTGATGGCGTTGCTGCCGCAACGTATGACGGATGCGGGACTTTCGATCCCTTCTCCGCCCAAGCGTCAGGCAAAATCCTGACGCAGCAAATGGGTGTCGCATGATCCGCGCACTCGCCATCGTTTGCATCGTGATTTCGGCAGTCGCTTATCTGATGTCGATTCATGATCCGATCAAATTCCAGATCATGAGCGACGCGGTCGCGCGCGCCGTGCCGGCAGACTTGAAGACGTTGAGCAACAAAACGTGGGATGTCTCAAGGGCTCTGGATTTTTCAAAATCCGTTCGCGCGGTTGAAATCTCGCGCAGCAACGAGGGCGATTTCGCTCTGCGCGTCAAAATTAACGACCACATCGCGCCGATGGTGATCGATACGGGTGCAACATCCGTCGTGCTCACCTATGAGACCGCGAAGGCCGCCGGCCTGCCACTCGAACTGCTCGATTACAATGTGGATGTGGAAACCGCTGGAGGCCATGTGCGCGCCGCGCGATTAACACTCGACAGGCTCGCGGTCGGCAAACTGGTGGAACGATCGGTTCCCGCATTGGTGGTGCCGCGCGGTCAGATGAAGACCAACTTGCTCGGAATGAGCTTTCTCAACCGGCTGGAAAGCTGGGAAGTGCGCGCTGATCGGCTGATGCTGCGCGGTTATCCTTAAATCAAGCGGCGATAGATGCTGCTTCGCGCTCGCTGACAATTCGCATCGCGCCACGCAACTGCTCGGTCCCTGCGTCTGGCCGCGTGCAGACTTCCGCCAGATAACGCCGGAATGCCCGCGCACCCGCCACACCATGAAACGCGCCAACGAGATGCCGCGTAATCGAATGCAACCGCGTACCGCGCGACAACTCCCGTTCGATATAAGGTAGCAGTGCCTCGATGGCGTCGTGCATGCTAGCGTAAGGCGCTCGTTCACCGAACAATTCCGGATCGACACTGAGTAAACGCCACGGCTCCTGATAGGCCGCGCGGCCCAACATCGCACCATCGACGTGATCGAGATGCAGCTTGGCGTCCGCAATCGTCGCAATGCCACCATTGATCGCAATCGGCACATTCGGCATCGCGGCTTTCAAACGATAGACGCGGTCGTAGTCGAGCGGCGGGATGTCGCGATTTTCTTTCGGCGACAGACCATTGAGCCACGCCTTGCGCGCATGAACCGCCAGCGCATCGGCACCCGCATCGATCACGCCTTGTGCCAGCGTATCGAGCGCCACTTCAATATCCTGATCGTCGATGCCAAGCCGGCATTTCACCGTGACGGGAATTTTCACCGCCGCCTTCATCGCGGCCACGCAGCTTGCGACAAGTTTCGGCTCCGCCATCAGGCACGCGCCGAAATGTCCGCCCTTTACGCGATCCGACGGACAGCCGACATTGAGATTGATTTCGTCGTAGCCGTAGCCCTCGCCGATCCGTGCGGCTTCCGCGAGATCAACCGGATTCGATCCGCCGAGCTGCAGCGCAACGGGATGCTCGCTGGCATCGAAACCCAGCAGCCGCTGGCGATCTCCGTGAATGATCGCGGGCGTGGTCAGCATCTCAGTATAAAGACGTGCGCGGCGCGACAACAGGCGATGGAACACGCGGCAATGCCGGTCGGTCCAGTCCATCATGGGGGCGACGGAAAAGCGCCAATCGCTTGAGACTTGGTTCACGCCGGGATCCATTCAGTCACGGGCTTATTATGTCGGAGGGTTTGCGCGGTCGGGCAATTTGCGTCAAGAGTAACGCCCGCCTCATCGCTTACATAGTTATCGCGCCCTCGGAAAAAAATTCGGAAAATCCCCATGAAAGCCTTCGTTTACGGCACCACCGGCGCAGTCATTACGGATGTCGCCAAGCCCACGCCGAAAGGCACGCAGGTTCTGGTCAAGGTGCAAGCCTGCGGCATGAACCGTGCGGATTTAGGAATGATCGCGGGCCATGTCCACGGTGCGGCGGGAGGCGTCGGCACTGTACTCGGCATGGAGTTCACGGGCGAGGTGGCCGAGCTTGGGCCGGATGCGACGGGATGGAAAATCGGCGACCGCGTGATGGGTTCGGGTCCCGGCGGCTACGCCGAATATGCCGTGACCGATTACGGCCGCCTGCTGCCGGTTCCCGCATCCATGAATTACGAACAGGCCGCAAGCCTGACGCTCGCTCTGACGACAATGCACAATGCGGTCGTCACCATCGGCGGATTGCAGGCGGGACAAAGCTTGCTGGTTCAGGGCGCAAGTTCGGGCGTTGGATTGATGGCGCTTCAAATCGCAAAACTCAAAGGTGCGAAGCTGGTCGCCGGGTCATCGACAGACGCTGCGCGGCGCGCGCGCCTTTCGGAATGCGGCGCGGACCTCGCTATCGATTCCAGCGATCCGAAATGGGTCGAGCAGATTTTGAAAGCCACCGACGGCAAGGGCGTCGATGTCATCATCGATCAGGTGTCTGGAAAAACCGCCAACCAGAATCTGGCGGCGACAAAAGTTCTCGGCCGCATCGTCAATCTCGGAAGCCTCGGCGGCACGCATGGCGATTTCGATTTCGATCTGCATGCGGCACGCCGCATCAGCTATATCGGCGTGACGTTCCGCACCCGCTCCATTGAAGAAATTCGCGAGATTTTCAGCCGCGTGAAGCAAGACATCTGGCCTGCGGTCGAATCCGGCAAGCTCAAACTGCCGATCGACCGCGTGTTCCCGTTTGGAGACATCGCAAAAGCGGTCGAATACATGTCCGCTAACAAGCATTTCGGCAAGATTGTCCTGAAAGTTTAATCATTCGCGCCTGCTGCGAATGAGACGCATTTCAGAATGCAAACTCGCGCATTGACGCTCAACGCGCGAACGTGACAAGACGCGCTCATCCACGGGATTCCCATGAGCGCCATCAAGCAACGCGTCGCAGCTATTTCAATCGTCGCCAGTGCCAGCATGGCAGCAGTGAAGTTCGCCGTGGGCATTGCGATCGGTAGTATCGCGCTGGTTTCCGAAGCGTTGCACTCCTCCGTCGATCTGATCGCCACCGTCATCACATGGATCGTGGTGCGCATCTCGGACAAGCCGGCCGATGCCGAACACCATTACGGCCATGGCAAGCTGGAAAGCCTTTCCGCGCTGGCCGTGATCGCGCTTCTTTATATTCTGGCCGGTGGCATTGTGGTGGAGGCCTATTCGCGCCTGCGTGAGGGCGTTTCACCTCCGACGCTGACGGCGCTGCCGTTTGTCGTTCTGGTCGTCGACATCGCGGTGAATTTCTGGCGCGCGCGCGCGCTTCATCGCACCGCGATGGATACCAAGAGCCAGGCGCTGGAGGCCGACGCGCTGCATTTTGCATCAGACGTGTTCGGTTCGGTCGCAGTCATTATAGGACTTGGACTGTCCGCACTCGGATATGTGTGGGGCGATTCCGGCGCGGCCATCGCAGTGGCGATTCTAATTGCGCTCCTCGGCGTCAAACTCGGACGCCGCACCATCGAGACGCTGCTCGATCAAGCACCCGAAGGCGCGTCGGAAAAAGCCGAAAACGCGATCATTGCCATTCCCGGCGTCGTCGGCGTCTAACGGCTGCGCGTCCGCATGGTTGGCGCGCGGCATTTCGTCGATGCCGCAGTGCAGGTGCCGCGCACTTACCCGATCGATCGCATCGACGCTATCAAACAGAAGGCGCAGGCCGCCGTGAGCGCCGCGCTTGAAGATGCGGACCTCACCTTCACGGCGATTCCGGTCGCGCGCGACAATGAAAGCGTGCGTGAGCGCATCATGGTGATCGCGCGCAACTCAGCTCTCGCTATCCACCACGTCACGGTTCACGATCTCGGTGGCAAGCTCACGGTGAGCATTGATCTGGAAGTCGATGGCGAGATGCCGCTAAACCGCGCACACGATATTGCGCACACCCTTGAACACGCCATACGCGATGAATTCGGCGCTGACGTCGAGGTCGATACCCACATCGAGCCGCTGGAGCCGGAATTGCCTCAAGGCGTCGATGCTGACCCCGCCCGCGTCGAGACGGTCCAGCACGCGTTGTCGAAACTCGCCGCAGAGTGTGGCTCGATCAGCGATGTTCATAATGTGCGCGTCCGCAACACCGATGCCGGTGAGATCGTTAACTTTCATTGCCGCGCGACGCCGTCAATGAGCGTGATCGATGTGCACGACAAGGTCGATGAAATCGAACGCGGACTGCGGCGCGCGTTTCCGTCAGTGAAGCGCGTCATTAGCCACGCCGAGCCCGAACGCTAGATTTTGTGGCTGCGATTCATCGCGACTCCCAGCGCGTTCTTGTTTCGGACTCACGATTCTCCGTTGGACAAGATTTATTTTACATTAACGAATCGTTGACTCTCGACAGCACCAAAAATCTGGATTCAAATCGCAATTGATTCGGGGGAGCGGGGAAAGTCCTTCGGACGGGGTGGCGACAAAAATCCGAGGGGCTTGAGGAATGGCGCGTTCGCACGCAGCGACCACGTGTGTCCAATCCGATTCGATCAAGGGATTGGCTCAATCGATCGCAAAGCCGGCCTACCGGCGTTTGCTGATAGCAGAACCGACACTCCGCCGCGCAGTCCCCACCCTCATCATCGCGTTTCTCATCACCATCTGCATCGGCGCTTTCGTACAGGTGCTGGATCAAAGCCGCCAAAAGCGCGCATCGATGAAACGCGACATGTCGGCGCTGGCCGATGTCATGGCGGAACGTCTGGACCGTGTCGGTTCCATTCGGCAGGACCGCGCGGCTGCGTCGGAGCGGCTTCAGAGCCTGCTGCCGAGTTTGATGCCGTCATGGGGCGTTGCCGCTGGACGCCACGTGATCGTGACAGGCCCGGACCAGCGCATCGTCGCGCGGATTCCGATTGATGTGCCGGCTGAGGATGCCGGAAGCATTCTGGAGGTTTTTGGCGCAACGCAATTGCTGACTGCGCAAGGTGCGCAGAGCGCTGTCGTCGAAGTGAATTTGCCATCGAGCGGACGCGGGCTCGCAGCACAGCGCGTGATCAAATCGTTGCCGGGACAGGTCATTATCGTACAGGAACAGATCGAACAGCCGTGGCGATCCGATGCGGCACTTCAAATCACACTGTCGGCGACTACCGGGTTCGTCGTGCTTATTCTGGGATTTGCCTTTCACTGGCAATCGACACGCGCCCGCGAGGGCGACGCCATCAACGACGCCGTTCGCGCCCGCATCGACACGGCGTTGAACCGTGGCCGCTGCGGACTATGGGACTGGGATCTGTCGCGTGGACGAATCTTCTGGTCGCAATCGATGTTTACGATATTGGGGCTTGAAAACCGCAGCGACCTTCTGACCTTCGGCGAAGTGAATGCTCTGGTGATGTCCGACGATATCGACCTATTCAAGATCGCCGATCAGCTCGTCTCCGGCAAGATCGACCATATCGACCAGACTTTTCGGATGCGTCATTGCGACGGCCATTGGGTGTGGCTCCGCGTGCGTTGCGAACTCAGTCAAGGCCCCGGCGACAGCGGCCCGCATCTGATCGGCATCGCGATCGATATCACCGAACAGAAGAGCCTCGCTGAGAAAACCGTGGAAGCCGATTTGCGCTTGCGCGACGCTATCGAGACCATTCCCGAAGCGTTCGTGCTGTGGGACGCGGAAAACCGCCTCGTTCTGTGCAACTCTCATTTCAAGCGTCTGCACAAGCTGCCGGATTCCGCAGTGAAGCAAGGCACATCCTACGAGACCGTGATTGAGGTTGGCAGCATGCCGGAAATCCGGACGCGGCTGCCGACATCGCCGGCGCTTGGCGCGCGCACGTTCGAAGCGCAACTCGACGATGGAAGCTGGCTTCATATCAGCGAACGCCGCACCAAGGACGGCGGCTATGTTTCGGGCGGTACCGATATTACGCAAATCAAAATTCACGAACAGAAACTCGTCGATAACGACCTGCGTCTGACCGCGAACGTCATCGATCTTAAACGCTCGCAATCCGAACTCGAGCGTCAGGCGCAACTGCTCGCAGAGTTGGCGCAAAAATACGCCGATGAGAAAAACCGCGCCGAAGAAGCCAACCAGACCAAATCGAAATTCCTGGCCAATATGAGCCACGAGCTGCGCACGCCGCTCAATGCCATTATAGGTTTCTCGGAAGTCATGGGCAGCGGCATGTTCGGCGCGCTTGGGTCCGAAAAATACAACGAGTATTGCCACGACATTCTGACCAGCGGAAATTATCTGCTCGACGTCATCAATGACATTCTCGACATGTCGAAGATCGAAGCCGGGCGAATGAAGCTCGATCTTGAATCGCTTGATCTTGCCGAAACATTATCGGAATCCCTGCGCGTCGTCTCCGGCCGCGCGGAAAACAAGAAACTCGTCATCGACGCCGATATTGCCGATGTAATCCCCGTCGTCGCCGATCGCCGCGCAATGAAGCAGATCGCCGTCAACCTTCTGTCGAACGCAGTAAAATTCACGCCCGACGGTGGCAAAGTCACAGTACGCAGCCGCATCCGTGGCGGATCGGTGGTACTGACCATCGCCGATACCGGCATCGGCATCGCGCCGCAGTCACTCGCGAAACTTGGGCGACCGTTCGAACAGGTCGAGAGCCAGCTCACCAAATCCTATCACGGCTCAGGCCTTGGCCTTGCGATTGCAAAGTCACTCGCCAATCTGCACGGCGGCGCGATGAAATTGCGCTCGAAGCTTGGTGCCGGCACTATTGTTTGCGTAACGCTGCCACTGCCGGGAAACGGCCTTGGAATTCCCGCAAACGCTGAAATTAGCCTCACCGATCGATCAGCCGCAAAAAAACCTCGCGAACG
>JAPLPA010000042.1 GCA_026400415.1 Afipia sp.
ACTCTGCAGTTCGAGGACGCCAAGTGAGAGTCCGCCCACGATCGCGCCCGGAATACTTCCCGCGCCGCCGAGGATCATCGAGAAAAGGCCTTTGACCACGGCCTGCGATCCCGCATAGGGACCGGCGAGATTAGCCGACATGCCAAGCAGATAACCAGCCGCGCCGCCATAGGCAGCCGACAGGAGAAATGCCGCCGTCAGCACGCGCCCCACCGGCACGCCCATCAAATTGCCGATGTCGTGGTCTTCCGCGATCATGCGCATCGCAAGACCTAGCCGCGTGCGGTAGATCAGAAAATAAAGAACGATGACGAGAAGAGCCGCGACCGCAAGGGTGACGAGATAATCGCCGCGCAGCCTGATCTGCCCGAGATCGACGCCAGTCCCGTCGAACGGATTGGTAAATGGGACATAGTCGCGAAACCAGAACTTCGAGTAGATCTTGATGAAGACTTCCTCGATCAGAATCCAGAAGCCGAGCGTGGCGATCATCGGCACCAGCTCATGCGCGGCGCGAAGCGGCCGATAGCAGATCCGGTCGATCAAGAAGCCGACAAAGGCACCCGCGCACATCGCGATTAGGATGCCGACGTAGAACGGCAGACCTGCAATGCTTGCCGAGAGCATTCCCGCAAACATGCCCACCATCACCGTGACGCCGTGGGCGAGATTGAGAATTCGCAACAGCCCCCAGATCAGCGTGAAACCGATGGCGACAAGCGCGTATGTGGAGCCGAACAGCAGCCCGTCGATCGTCGTCTGCGTCAAGTCGATTGCGAAGAAATACATCTGTCAACACCACGCGAATGGAGACACGGCGAAGGGAATTGTTCTCGGCTTATTTGTTCGTCCACCCGGCGATGTGAGACCGCCGGGTGGACGCATTTTTCGTGGCGCGATCTAGAACAGGAAGCCCTTGTCAGGCGTCCAGTAGAGCTTGAAGTCGCCGCCTGTGATCTTCACAAGATAGACCGGACGCACGATGTCACGGTTTGCATTCATGTTGAGCGTCATGCCGGCAAAGCTCTTGTAGTCGCGGATCGCGGCAAGCTGATCTCGAACCTTGCGCCGGTCTTCGGCCAGCGTTTCCGGACGGTTCTTGATGCCTGCCTTCACGATGGCTTCCTTGACGATCATTATGCCTTCATAGCCGAGGCCGACGAATTGCGGCATGTAGGTTTCCTTGGTCCGCTTCTTGTATTCGTCGGCGAGCCATTTCACCTTCGGTGCGGGGAAAGCCATGTGGATGGCTGTCGGAAAGACGATGCCTTCCGTCGATTGCTTGCCGAGTTCGACCATCTCTGCGGCGTCCGAACCGATATGGCTGATGATCATCTTCGGCTTGAAGCCCTGGCGTTGCGCTTCCAGCATCGCGCCAACATTGGCCTGCAGGTGCGAGCTGAGAATGAAGAAGTCGGTATCGGCGCGCTTCAGCTTGCGGATCTGGACCGAGAAATCGCGATCCGCCTCGTACCACTCCACATACTCCGCAGGTTTGATATTGCGACGTTCAAGGGCCGGTGTGTAGGCGGCCTTCCAGGCGGCGACCGAATGACCTTCATTGGCCTCGACCGCGCCGGAGTAATTCTTGAATGGGCCGAACTTCTCCTCCATCAGCTTGATGGCAAGCTCGTGCTGTGCCGGCTCATCGCCTGCATTGCGGAAGGCCCATTCGGAGACTCCGGTGACGCCCGCCTTCATCGACAGGAACGACATTGAAGGCACCTGCAATCCGTTGTCTTTCGGATCGTCGAGCTTCTTCTGCAGCAGACCCCACATGCTTTCCGTCACACGGCTGTATTGCGTGCCGGTGATGACGAGCGCATTGTCGCTCTCCGCGCATTTGCGGAACAGCGGAACGCCCTGATCGGGCTTGGCCTGATCGTCTTCGGAGATCAGCTTGATCTTCATCTTCTTGCCGTCGATCTCGATGCCGCCCTCGGCATTGATTTCCTCGACGGCAATGACCTTGCCGAGATAGTTCGGCTGACCGAACGATGTACCGATTCCGCTCAACGGTTCGATCGAGCACAGAATGATGGTGCCGTCTTCCTGAAACGCCTGCGCAGAGGTCATGCTTCCCGCGGTGAGCGATACCGCGAGAGCGCCGGCCAATCCGAGCGCCTTGATGTTCTGAAGTTCCGACTTTTGTCTTTTCGACATTTCCGTTTCCTCCTGCTTTGTGGTGAAACTCAAAACTTGTGAAACCCCTTCAGTTCACGCCGAGATAAGCACGGCGCAATTCCGGATCCTCCGCGAGTTCGCTGGAGCGGCCGCTCATCACGACTTCGCCAACTCTCAATACATACGCACGGTCGGAGCTGTTGAGAGCCTCCAGCGCATTCTGCTCTATGAGAAGGATTGTCTTTCCCTCGCGCTTGAGGCCCGCGATGATGTTGAACACTTCCTCGACAAGCAGCGGTGCGAGGCCGAGCGACGGTTCGTCGAGAATGAGCAATTCCGGTTTCGCCATCAGCCCGCGCCCGATCGCCAGCATCTGGCGCTCACCACCGCTCATCGTTCCGGCGATCTGACGACGGCGTTCGCGCAGGCGCGGAAAGCGCGTCATCACCGCATCGAGATCGACTGCGATCTCCTGCTTGTCGGATCGGCAATAGGCGCCGCACATGAGATTTTCTTCGACCGACATGCTTGGCACCAGTTTGCGGCCTTCCGGGACATGGATCAGGCCACGCAGCGTGATTTCATGCGCGGGCAGCGTACTGATGTCGGCATCGCGAAACTTTGTGGTGCCGGACGCTTTCGGAACGATGCCCGACAGCGCCTTGACGATACTGGTCTTGCCGGCACCGTTCGCGCCGATCAGCGTGACCACTTCGCCCGCCTTGACCGTGATCGAGACATTGCGAACCGCGCTGATCGCACCGTAACTGACCGTGAGGTTTTCCACATCAAGCATGGGCGCGCTTCTTCTTCGTTCCGAGATAGGCCGCGATAACGTCGGGATTGCTCTTCACTTCGTCCGCCGTTCCTTCCGTGATCTTGCGGCCGAAGTTGAGAACGGCAATGCGGTCGCACAGGCCCATCACCATCTCGATATCGTGTTCGATCAGGACGATCGTGAGGCCGCTGTCGCGGAGCCGCCTGATGTCTTCGGTGAGTTGATGCGTCTCCGACGGATTCATGCCGGACGCCGGCTCATCCATCAGAAGAATCTTAGGCCGTGTCGCCAGCGCGCGGGCGATTTCAAGCTGCCGCACAAGACCGAAAGGGAGTTCGCGCGCGAGGCGATCCGCATGCGGCTTGAGCCAAGTTTTTTCGAGAATGCGATCGACTTCCTCCGCAAGATCGCGCTGCGACGGCGAATCGATGGTGCGGAACAGATCGCGGAATCCGAGATGCAGCGATTGCGCGGCCCATACCGTCTCGCGAACGGTCGAATCCTTGTGAAACCTGACGACCTGAAACGTGCGCGCCACGCCGAGGCGGACGATATTTTCAGGCGACCGGCCAATCAATTCGTTGCACTCGAAGCGAACGCCGCCTGCGGTCGGCTCAAGAAATCCGGTCATCATGTTGAACAGCGTCGTCTTGCCCGATCCGTTCGGGCCGAGAATTCCGAACAACGCGCCCTTCTTCACGCTCAGGTCGATGCTATCGACCGCCGTCAAGCCGCCGAACAATTTCGAGAGACCGGAGACCTCTAACATGTCGACTTCATCTTTGAACTTCTGCCGAACAATTCCGGGTCCGGGTTCACTTCCAATTTCACTTTGCGAATGCCGGCTGCCCTACCAACTGCATGAACTCACGATCCGCCGGCGGCAGCGCTGCCGTCCATACCGGCTCATCGCCGGCTTCGGGAAGAACATGTCCGAACTCGATCATCTGCCGCGCGGGCAACTCGCCGACATAAACCCACACGCTGGTTTGATCCTTGACGCCGGCCGCGACACCGACAGCCTTCGCCATCAGATTGATCATCCGCGTTTTGTCGACGGCAGCACGTCCGCCGCGAATATGGCCGTAGACGAAGACCTGATCGTGTTTCAGCGGCGCACCGCCCATGAAGTAGTTTCCAGGCTTCACGTCATCGAAGATCACCTGCGCATAGTAGGTCGGCGCACCTGTCACTTCGGCATGGATGCGGGTGATCTCCGCCGCGATCTTGCTTTTCTGTTGCGCGGAGAGGCGTCCCTCAATGCTGGTGCAGTAGTAGGTCGGCATTTACGTCGTCACCCTTCTAGAACTGGCGGCCTTGCCATCTTTGCGCGCGACCAAAACGAACAGCAGCACTAAACGTTCGTCTTCATCGACGAACTCCAATTGTCGCCTTGTTGCGAAGCAGCATTTTCTTTGCGACGCATGCAAACCATTAGTGTTCGTGCTATTACGTGTGACGATAGTTTTCAATCAGCCGAGTTGACCAGCGATATTTTCTCGCGCGATCGTTTAGCAAAACTATCCAGGGGTGAGATGATCAAGCGACTGCCACCGCTGAATTTCGTAAAGGTGTTCGAGTGCGCAGCACGGCATCTCAATTTACACCGCGCTGCAGAAGAACTCGGCGTCACACCTGGCGCAGTAAGCCAGCAAATACGTGCATTGGAGACCAATCTCGGTGTGCCGCTTTTTGAGCGGTTGCACAAAAAGCTGCGACTGACCGTCGCCGGCCAGCAGCTCTTTGCGACATCGAGTCAGGTCTTACAGATGCTGCAGGAAACCGTCGACCGGCTTCCCTCACCGCGACAAATGGTCCGGATCACAGCCGCGCCGACACTCTGCACGCGCTGGTTGGTGCCACGACTTTCAAATTTCTACGAGCGGCACCCCAATGTCGGCGTGCTGATCGATGCCTCGATCCAATACATCAACCTTGCCGACGAACCCTTCGACGTCGCCATTCGCCACGGACGCAACGGCACGAATAACGCTCATTACGAAGTGATGTTTCCGGACGAGGTTGTTGCCGTCTGTGCGCCATCCATCGCGTCATCGGTTTCGACTGACATGTCTACGGCAAAGCTTCTTTGTTTCGCCGCGCACGATCACTGGCCGTGCTGGTTCAGCGCGAAGGGTCTGACCGGATATAACAAGCTCGATCGCGTCTCTTTCAGCCATTTGATGCTGGCTCTGGATGCGGCCATTGCCGGACAGGGCGTCGCGCTGGGTCCGCTGCAACTTGTCGAGCATGATCTACGGCAGGGGCGTCTCGTCAGAGTGCATGGCGACCCTGTTGTGACCGGCTTCAGCTATTATGTCGTCGCGCGCAGAGAAGCGCGCCACGTCGCAGCTTTCACCGACTGGATCATCGAGGAAGCCGCCAAGGACATCGAACTTGCAGGCCAGATGTCGTGGGACTGAGCTTTTCTCATGAGGAAACACCTCGACGCGCAAACGCTGCCCTGCGTCAACGCATCTGGATGCCGCTCAGCCGAACCTCGATGGATTTCCGGATCACTTCATCGCCTGCCTTGATCGCAATGTCCCAGATGCCGGGCGTTTCCAGCCTGATATCCATCTCCTTCATTTCGCCGTTGGCTTCAGTCTTCAGATCGATCACTTGAACCAGCGGTTTGTCGTCTTTGGCTGCTTCCTGCAACGGCATCGCGAAACTGACCGAACCGCGATGAATACACAGCGGCGCGTTGGTTGCGCGATAGACGACCCGCAGGTTGCAGCGGTAAACGAATTTCTCCTGCGCCGGCAAACACGTCATTGCTGCGTCAAGTTCGTTAACGGCTTTTGATTTTGACTGCGCATGCGCATCGCAACTGAGAATGACGAGCACAAATGTGATTAGATGCCTGAACATTGGATACACGCCAAGTTGAGCCGTACATGTGGCAATAACAGAGAAGATTTTCGCAAGCCTACATCCGATTGCGGAGCAAAGTCGATTGCCAAAGCGACCTGTTCGCTCGTGTCGTGTTTAGTCTGCAACCACACGCTTTAGAGTAGGACTTTACAAAAAATCATGAGCGCACCAACGCTTCGGCAGAAGCGCTAGCAATGCATTCCATAACCGCTCATTCTACGAAGCTGCGCCGAAACTTATCGAGACGCTAAACTATCATGGCTTCGCCATTTTCTGACCAGTTGGCAAACTGTCTCAATTCTCGAAAACGTTATTGAGGAAGAACTCCAGTAAACACACGCCGTTGCTCCCGGCACAGATTACATGAAACGATCTGCTCCACCCGATGCCTCGATAGTATCGCCGGTAACGAAGCCGTTTCGGTTAGAAGATAGAAACGCGGCAATGGCCGCGATTTCACGAGGATCCCCTGCTCTTCCAATCGGCGTGCGTTCGGCGGAAACTTTCGCCAAAACTTCGTCATCGGACAGCGAAGCAAATTCTGGGCGCGCGCGGCGCAAGGCCGGGATCATGTTGTTCGCCCAATTATCAGTCGCGACCGCGCCTATACCAATCGCGTTTACGAGAATGCCATCGCCGGCGATCTCAAGCGCCAAGGACTTTGTTAGATTGTTAATGGCTGCACTCAAGACATGTGAGATCATAAGCTTTGGATTCGGATAGATTCCGCCAATCGACGACATGTTCACAATGCGACCCCACCGACGCTTTCGCATGTCTGGAATAGTTGCTTTGCAAAGCCGACGCATGGCAGTGATCTTAACGTCGGTCATACTCGACCAATCTTCATCCGAAGATTGCATCAAACCTCCGGCGTGGGCGCGGCCAGCATTGTTTATAAGAATGTCGATCTGGCCAAACTTATCTATAGTTTTTTCGACGATCTGTTGTGAGGCTTTCTGTTCGGTGACATCGCATGCGATGCTGAGAACTTCGCCTCCGTTTTTTAAAAAATCTTCTGCGGCGTCCAACCTGGTTCGGTCGCGCGCTACGATAACCACGCGCGCACCGTTTTCCTGCAATTCCTTGGCGACCGCGTAGCCAATACCAGCACTCGCGCCGGTTACGATTGCTACGCGGCCCGTCATTTCTAGATCCATCTTAGCTCTCTGGTTTTCTTGCGGTTTCAACTACTTGGCTGAGGACACGCCTGGCAGCGGCTTATCTTTCGTCTCAGGCAAGAAGAACAGCGTGAGGAGCGAAAGCACATAGAACAGCGTTAGACACAGAATGACGGGTTTGAAACCGCCAAGCTGCGAGAACAGGAAAGCTGTTACGATGGGCATCGGAAAAGCAACGAACCTCGCTAGATTAAACACAAAGCCAGAAGCCGTTGAGCGGACATGCGTTGCAAAAAGCTCGGGCAGATAAATAGGCATCCACGAGAACACGCCGAGTGTAAAGGCACCCAAGATAAAGATACCAATCAGCGTCACGGTTAGATTGTCCGACATCAGATAGACAAAAACGCCAGAAGCAATCGCTGCCAAAAACGTTATTGCCATATATGACTTTCTACCGATCGCATCTGCAATGAAGCCAGCCGAAATGTAGCCGCAGATTGCCCCTGCGTTATAGATCATCACGCTAATGGTGGCCCATTGAGCAGCAACAAGCCCTTGCTTCGCAGCTAGTCCGCCGACATGCGGCCCGATGAGCGCGCTGACACTGTAGAAAACAGCGACTGTTACGCTCGCCAATACCAAAGTGCCAATCACACGGCCGCGCGAAACAGGATCGCGGAAGACTTCGACAAGAGTAAATTCTCTAGTGCCTTCTTTTTTCCGCTCAATTTCCTTCATCGCTTTAAGCCAGAGCTCTGACTCCGGAAGACTGCGGCGAATATAAATAAGTGCAAGCGCGGGCAGGACGCCGATCGCAAACATCCACCGCCATGCATCCGGCCCAGCGAGCGGCTGGATATAAAGCCAAAGACCGGCCGCCAAGAAAAACCCAAAACCGAATCCGGACTGCATTACGCCAAGTGCCTTTGCACGTGCGCGTCGAGGCCAAGTCTCAGCGACAAGGGCGGTACCGGTGCTCCACTCCGAACCAAGGAAAATTCCTGTTAAGAAGCGAAGTACAATCAACATCATGACTGTTTGGCTCGCCGCGGTGAAGCCGGTAAACAAGCAATACCCGCCAATGGCGATCATCAGCATTCTCTTCCGACCAAAATAGTCAGCGGCGATGCTTCCGATCATTCCTCCGATTGCCCAGCCGAGAAGAGTGGCTGCGATTGCGGTGCCGACGGCGAGGCGAATTTCGGCCGGATTTGTAAGACCGGAAAGTGAAGCTATTGCACTCGCGCCAACAAGGATCAGCACGCTCGTTTCATAACCATCAAACATCCACCCGATAAAGCTGCTTGCTAACGCCCGCTTCTGTATCGGACCAATTTCTGTGTTCTCGTTCACGTTTGACATGTATTCCCCCTAGAAGTTTCTCGTTAAGATTTTCACGAAAGTTCGCGCATTCGAGGATTGTAGACATCGAGGCTTAGTCCAAAGATCTGAAAGCGAGACAAGATAAGAAGTAGAAAGCCAGAGGCGCCCAATCGATGAAGCCGAGCGACATCTCCCTTCAAAAGTGATTCACGTTCCTCGATTGTGAAATCAAACCGTGAAATCGCTTCTTCTGGATTTGATAAAGCCAGTTCACGAAATTGCAGGTCGTGAAGTATGTCGTGACAAAATTTATGAATCGAAAGCGTATTCACGAATTTGCTCCGTCTAAGCGCCAAGCGGCAAATGCGTTTCCGAGCGCGGGCTGCTCAATAACGATGTTTGGCTGCGCGTGTCCGACGATTCCAAGCAAAGCAATCCAGTTTAGAAGCTCGCCGCCAACATTCCCGGCTTCAGCCATTCTGACCGGCGTAGCTTCGTCGAGCAGTTCGCTATGCTGTGAGTTCTTAACGAATTCAAGAACACGAGCAGCCCATTTTCTATCTGGAACGCCAAACGTTTTGCCTGGCTCGATAAGCGGCCCGCCTACTTCAAGCGAAAGAGAGCCGCTCGCGATTACCGCAATTCGCGAATCCACCGGCCAGGTTTCAATCGCCTTGTTGAGGGCTTGCCCCAACGCGTAGCACCTGCGTGCGAGTGGCAACGGTGGCATCAGACAATTGATAAATATAGGCACGATTGGCCGCTTCATTTCTGGTGTGAGGAAATGGAGAGGAACCAGCACTCCGTGATCCAGACTTAACTCATGCGAAGCCGAGAAATCAAATCCTGCGGTCACCAGATATTCGAGAAGCAGCGATGCGAGGGATTGTTCGATTTCCACCTGATATTTCGGCATACTAGGGGTCTGATCAGACGGACCGTAGGCACTTTTCGCTACGCCGATTGCAAAAGTGGGCCAATTGTTGAAAAAAAAGGTGTTGAAGTGATCGTTTTGAATCAGCACGAAAGTATCAGCGTTCGCCTGATCCAGATGACT
>JAPLPA010000565.1 GCA_026400415.1 Afipia sp.
CCCAATTCATGCAGGCCGGAAAGCCGTATCCGCGGGAATTCGACAGGTATATCGAGGATGCCAAGTTGATGGGCCACTTCGATACATTCCGCGACACCGGGCTTACGATTATTCCGGAATATTTTTCTGCTGCGCAATGTGATGCGATGGTTACGGCGCTCGATATCGCCGATGCTTTTTCCGGTGAAGCGGATACGTACAAGGCAGCAGACCTGATACTCAAGCTGAATGAACTAACACTATCATTCTGGCTCGATATGTCGCTTGTGGCCATTCTTGGAAAATATCTCAACAGATTTCCGTATGCGCGAAACTATCCGAATGTTTCCGTAGCCAACCCGAATTTCGATAGTTTGTCGACGCGGAAGGTAAACACGCCGCACGACATTAGTCTCAATGTAGGCTGGCATTTCGATACAGTGAACTTGGTTAAGTTTGCCGTGCTGCTGAACGATGTGGATGATAGCGGTTCCTGCATGCAGGTGATCGCTGGTACGCACCGCAAGCATCACCTCAAGCTCACAAAAGACGACTATTGGCTTTCGGACGAGTATGTTGAGAAGCGGAAACTGCCGATCGTTAATTGCGTTGGTAAGAAGGGCACCGTCTACTTCTTTGACTCAAATGCGTATCATCGGCTTCGTGCCGTCAAAGGCACCCCGCGTTCGATGCTCAAGTGCGAGTTTACGCCTGGCAATAATATCCTCATGAACTGTAGCGCGGTCGCCGATTCTCTCAGTGAGGATGTCGATGCACTCAAGAAATTGACGCCCTTGCAGCGCGAACTTCTGTCGGGTGTCTATCCCATGCCCGGCAATGGCGGCTTCCGCTATGAAGAAGGCACGTTCCGGAGTGACCAGGTCCGCTAACAAATTTTCGAATGTAAGTTTGAAGTATCGTGGTCTGCTTTTTGTGGGTGCTATGCGAATTATCGCTTCTGAAAATGGGACGTGTTTCGAAGCAGGCGCTCCAGTTTTTCTAAATCCAATTCCCTTACACAATGCGCGATTGAACGAAGTCGTCAATCACGCTGCGTAAACAGAAGTCGAATCTCATGACATCTCTCAGCGATAGCTCAATTCTTATTACTGGCGGCACCGGCTCGTTTGGTCGCCAGTTTGTTCGGGACCTTCTGAAGAAGCACAATCCAAAGCGGATTGTTGTCTATTCGAGAGATGAACTGAAGCAATATGAGATGGCCCAGGACATCAATGCGCCGCAGCTTCGCTACTTCATTGGCGATGTGCGGGACCGCGAGCCCATCGAGTGCATCAAGACCAACGTAATCGGCGCGGAGAATGTCATCAACGCGGCGATCAATTGCAAGGTCGCCAAGGTTATAGCGTTATCAACTGACAAGGCCGTTAATCCGATCAATCTCTATGGCGCGACGAAATTATGCTCCGACAAGATTTTTATTGCCGGAAATCATCTGGCCGGAAGTAACGGTCCGCGTTTTTCGATTGTGCGCTACGGCAATGTCGTTGGGTCGCGGGGCAGTGTGGTGCCCTTGTTCAGGAAGCAGCGCGCATCAGGTACTTTGACTGTCACCGATCCGCGCATGACCCGTTTCTGGATCACATTGGAGGAGGGGGCGGAGTTCGTATCACGTTGCCTCGGCCACATGCGGGGCGGGGAAGTCTTTATTCCGAAGATTCCCTCGATGCGGATTTCAGATCTGGCGAAGGCGATGGCGCCAGAATGCAAGCAGGAGATCGTTGGCATAAGGCCGGGCGAGAAACTTCACGAGTGTATGATCCCGGAGGACGAAGCTCGCCTGACTCGTGAGTTTGAGGATTTCTATGTCATCTTGCCGATATTGCCGTCGGGGGTTACTGCGGGCGAACCCGTCTATGAGGGCAAAAGCGGAAAAGCGGTGCCGGAAGACTTCGCCTATAGCAGCGATACGAACGACCGCTTGACGCCGTCGTTGCCGTGCTGCGTGGAGACTATCTCACGCAAGGGCCGACGGTGGATCGTTTTGAACGAGCTTTGGCTGAGCGTGTCGGCGCAAAGCATGCAATAGCAGTGACCAACGGGACGGCTGGGTTACACTTGGCTTGTCTCGCCGCGGATATCGGCCCCGGCGCGCGAGGACTTACGTCGGCACTCACCTTCGTGGCCTCGGCGAATTGCTTTTACTACGCCGGTGCAGAGGCCGGACTGGTCGATGTCGATCCCGACACGCTCTGCCTTTCGCCGGCACGTCTCTCCGAACGTCTGGCAGGTGGAGAAAATATCGACGCTATTATTCCAGTCGATTTTGGCGGCCTTGCTGCCGGTAATGCCGAAATTCGCGCCGCCGCCGGTAAG
>JAPLPA010000500.1:0-1870 GCA_026400415.1 Afipia sp.
GCTGCATATTTCGTGTATTCTATTGCTTGGCTGTATCTAGGCTTTCCAAACATTTGGTAGCCCGGTGGTAGCCAGAACCGCTCTCGAAAGCACCGGTCTGCAACAATGGCTCTGACCCTTCGTACCGTAAACTCTGTTCAAAAAGCGGGCCCGCGGAAGGTCGTTTGGGACGGACAAATTTCAGGTCTTCGACTGCGTGTCTCACCGAACGGCGAACGCGTGTACGTATTGAAATATAGGACCCGAGATAGCCGCCAGCGATGGTTCACAATAGGCAGGCATGGAAGCCCATGGACGCCGGAAATGGCTCGTCGCGAGGCGCAGAGGCTTTTGGGAGCGATCGCGGATGGCAAAGATCCTGTAGCGGAAAAACACAGCGCACGCGGCGCTATTACCATTGCTGCGTTCAGTCAACGTTACATGGACGATCACGCGACAGCCAAGAAAAAGCCGTCGAGTATCCGGATGGACCGTATTAATCTGGACAAACACGTCCTGCCCTCGCTTGGTCGCCGCACCCTCGAAGATCTCAGTAGAGCCGATATTGCGAAATTTCATTCGAAGCTCAAAGCCACGCCGGGAGCTGCAAATCGCTGCCTGGCGCTCCTCTCTAAAATGATGAACCTTGCTGAGGCCTGGGGACTTCGCGCAGATGGGTCAAATCCGTGTCGGCACATTGAGAAATATCCCGAGAAATCACGAGAACGATTCCTTTCTGCTGTAGAACTTGGGCGCCTCGGCGAGGCATGCGCAAAGCGCGAAAAAGAAGGCTATCCCTACTTCGTTGCACTTGTGCGTCTTTTGATATTCACCGGCGCGCGCTTGTCTGAAATTCAGAAAGCGAAATGGGAATGGGTTGATTTAGAAGCCGGCGTGCTTCGCTTACCTGACAGCAAGACCGGCTCAAAAACAGTCATTCTTGCCGCACCCGCAGTTACGCTTCTCGAAGCATTACCTCGTATAGAGGGTAACCCTCACGTTATAGCTGGACCCGATTCCGGCTATTTGGATGCGCATCGAAGCCAAATTGGCGAATGTCCGAATGCACGATCTACGTCATTCATTTGCGAGTTTTGGAGCTTCTAGCGGTATGTCTCTAAACATTATTGGCGGCCTACTCGGCCACACGCAGACGCAGACCACCAAAAGATACGCTCATCTCGGCAATGACCCACTGAAACAAGCTGCAAATAAGATCGCGACCTCGATTGAAGCTGCAATGCTCGCAACACCACGAAGTCCAGAACGACCTTTATAATCGGCTGAAGAAACGCGGGCGGCCTATAGCTTTGCCGAGCGCTCCATTTCCAGATCGGGCATGGCGGAACCTAGGTTTTAGTTTGGGAACGGCCTGCACGATTAGCTTCCACTGACACATCTGGCTTGAAACCTAGGCGGGTTGAGAGCGAATTTGCCTTGGTTTTCACAGCCTCAAAAATTTGCCCCTTCAACGAGGTGTCAAAAGACTCGCTTTGGCCCAGAGCGGTCAGCACATATAGCAATCGACCGTCATGATCGAACACGGGTGCGGCGACGGCACTTAAACCCACCATCATCGTGTCCCGGACCCTGGCCGCGCCCTCCCGCCGAACTCTTCCAATTATTTCCTCCTCCTCCGTCACTCCAAGTCTCTTCTCCGAGCGTTCTTTTTTTAAAACGTCCGCAATAATTTCCTTAGGCAAATAGGACAAAAACACTCGACCGCTAGCTGAACGAAGCAAAGAAAGGATCGATCCGACACGAATGGCCATAAAGATTGAACCCGGCCCCGGATCGACGGCGGCGACCGTCGGGCCCCCGTTAGCCCAAACAACGAGGCAAACCGTTTGTTTTGTTTCCTTGGTGATTTCGCCTATCGCGGTGCGTCCGA
>JAPLPA010000500.1:1903-2345 GCA_026400415.1 Afipia sp.
CGAAGGACTCACGATCGAGCAAGCCGACAGCGGCAAGCCCCAGCTCAAATGCCAAGTCCCCCAATCCGTAAAGGCCCGTAACCGGGTCTTGAGAAGCAAGCTTCATCCGAATGAGGCTAACGAGATAACGATGAGCTTTCGGCGGAGCATAACCAGCAGCTTCCGAGAGGGCTTTGAGCGTCATTGGCCCACCCGCATCGATCATTGGTCTGAGCAGCTTTAAGCCAACTTCGATGGATTGAATTCCGAGGGCCAAATCGTCCTTATTCTTGCCAGCCATTCAATCCAACCTTCGCGCAAATAGCATTGAAATTGGCACAAGCGCTTACGACGAGAACATAAGCCATTCGGCCATCGGAAAACGATAGCGTGCAATATATCCGCAAATGCCAGCAGAGAGAAATGCTAAGAGCCTGTCCGGAGAAAACTTGAATCTCTTGAA
>JAPLPA010000591.1 GCA_026400415.1 Afipia sp.
GCGCTTTCCTTCGCGAACGCGGGCGCGGTGCAAAACATCGTTGCGGCAAATATCGTAACCACCCTCTTCATCGTCTCCCCCGTTTTCGTCTTGCGCTTTTTTCGCGCTTCTGTTGCCCGCCATTGGTTCTCTTTAGCTATTACTACTGAGACGGCACCTTCCACGAATTGAAAAGCTCACGCATCGCAAGCACACTCTCTCGCCATCGTGGCAAGGCTTTTGGCTCAAACAGGATTCGAAAACTGATTTCATCGGCCGCGAAGTAGCCGATCCCCTCACATAGCGGATACCGCGGAGCCGGAAATCTTTTTGGCGGCGTACATTGAAAGAGGATCCGGCTGCGGACATGGCCAATCGTGCTGCCAGAATCGAACGAGACCGAACGGCTCCTCCTTGAATGAATAAGAGGCGGGCCCAGGGTACGAGGTCAGATTGTGGAATTGTTTTACGGGTGATCGATAGTCCAGTTCTTCTGGTTTTCTCGGCCCTAGCGTAACAGTGACAGTGTAAACGTCCGAACTCGAAGGAAGGGGGCGGCTCGGCTCCTTAGGTGACGATCCCGAATATGACAAAGCGTTGACTTCGACATAGCGCCGCTCTGGCATCCAGAAGCTAATTCTGATTCCGACAGAGTAGTTATTTACACGATTGCGCATCTTTTGGTCCGGCCACGGCGCCAAATAACCTGCCGGGACACGCAGATGCACGCCTCGAACGTTCAGAAGAATGGGTTCGTCGAGCGGGACACCGTCGAATGTCTTCTTCTCAACGGCGTTTTGCGCGAGTGCTGACGCCGCGCAGCAGACGTTGATGGCGACTGTTATTAGGAGCTTCCTCATCGCGCACGCGCCAGCGCGAGCCAGATGCCGCCGCCGATCATCAGCCCGCCGGAAACACGCGAGACAAGCTTCACACGCTGTCCTGAAATAACATTGCGCGCGCGGCCGGCGAGGATTGCGTAGATCGAGTCAAACAATCCGGCGACCACCATGGCCGTGACGCCGAGCAAGATAACCTGCGGCACGTAATCACCCTGCGCGTTGACGAACTGCGGAATGAATGCGCCGAACACCAGCAGCGCCTTGGGGTTGCTCATCAGCACCAGAAAACCCTGCCAGAAAAACCCGATGCGCGGCCGCGGCGTCTGCTTGGGATCACCCAGCGCGCCGGGCGAACGGATCAGCTTGAAGCCAAGCCAGACGAGATAGGCCGCGCCGGCGATGCGCACCCAATCGAACCACATGCCCATGGTCTCGATCAACGAGGCCAGGCCGACGAGCACGATGCCCATCATCACGGCGAGGCCGAGCTGCGTGCCGGCGATGTTGATGAGACCGGCGCGCGTGCCATGGGTCATGCTGTTCGCCACGATCAGCGTGACCGTCGGCCCCGGCACAATCACGACGATGAAACAGGCGAAGACATAGGCGAGGTAGAATTGCAGCGACATCCGGCGGCTCCTGTCAGCCGTTAAAGTCTGACCTATTCGGAACGACGCCGCCAGCACCCGCGGATGTGGCAGATGTGCTTGCAAACGGCTTGCCGGAAACCGGAAAACCGGGGGTGACTCAGCCCGCCAGCATGCCCTTCACAAGGCCGCTCGCCTTGGCGAAGTCCATTTTGCCGACGTACTTGCCGCGTAGCGCGCCGATCACCTTGCCCATGTCCTTCATGGACGCCGCGCCGGTTTCCTTGATCGCCTCTGCAATCGCGGCCCTGGTTTCGTCGACGGACATCTGCTTGGGCAGATAGGCCGTGATGATCGCGATTTCCTCGTTTTCCTGCTTCGCGAGTTCGGGGCGGCCGCCCTTGTCGTAGAGTTCGGCCGATTCCTGGCGCTGCTTGATCATTTTCTGGAACAGCGAAAGGAGATCCTCGTCGGACAGCGGGCCCTTGCTCAGGCCCCGCGCCTCGATGTCCTTGTCCTTGATGGCCGCATTCATGAGCCGCAGCGTCGAGACGCTGCGCTCGTTGCGCGCCTTCATGGCGTCCTTGAGGGCGTTATTGATGTCGTCGCGCAGCATGGGGAAACCTCACGATTCGGCTGAAAATCTTTTACGCCAGCGCCACAGTGCAATGAACGCCCACACCGCCTCGACCAGTCCGAACGGCCAGGCGCCCTGCGCGAAACCGTAAATCGAGCCTAAAACACAGGCCAGCGCGAAAGCGGCGACAAACCAGTGGCTGCGGTCCTCCAGCGCGTAGAAGCCCAGCATGGCGGTAACTGCGAAAAGTCCGAAAACCGTGAGCAAATCCATTAAAAATGCTCGACTCGCTTTGACGGGCCTGCCGCGCGGGGCTATCTAGGCCGCTTATGGACTCCAAACAAGACAATTCAGGCTGGTCGGAACCCAAACCGACTGCCCTCCTCGTGCTCGCGGACGGAACCGTCCTCGAGGGCACCGGCTTCGGCGCGATCGGTCATGCGGTCGGCGAGGTCTGTTTCAACACCGCCATGACCGGCTACGAGGAAATCCTCACGGACCCTTCCTATGCCGGGCAGATCATCACCTTCACGTTCCCGCACATCGGCAACGTCGGCACCAACGACGAAGACATCGAGACGGTGAACATGGCATCGACGCCGGGCGCGCGCGGCTTGATCCTGCGCACGCCAATCACCCAGCCATCGAACTACCGCAACAAGAAACACCTCGATGCGTGGCTGAAGGCGCGCGGCGTCATCGGCCTGTCGGGCA
>JAPLPA010000465.1 GCA_026400415.1 Afipia sp.
GCTGCGACGGTGCCGCGCTCGCAATCGTCGGAATAAAAAAAAAGGTGCCAAAATAGCGAAAACTGAAAAATTTCTCAGAAGCTGCATCGCAATCCCCCTAAAATGACTCGCGTTTCGCCTTACCTCCGAATTCTTAATGCGCATCCGGCGGCGGGCCTAAAAGGTTCGGCTTATTTACGAAGAACACCAGCACGCTGAGCGTGAGATAGAAGAACGTCAGAATAAAAAAAGCGTCGCCGAACCCCATCACGACGGCCTGCCTGTGAACGATGTTCGACAGCTGCTTCAGCGCCATCAGCGACGCATCGCCCATGCCCTGAAACTTCTGTGTGAAGTCGTTCAGCGTCTGCACCGCCATGGAGTTCCCCCAATTCACCCGATCTTGCAGCCGGCTGATGTGCAGATCGGTGCGATCGTCGAGAACTTGATTGATGACCGCAAGCCCCACTGCGCCACCGAGATTGCGCGTCAGGTTGAACAGGCCAGATGCGTTTTTGAGTCGCTCAGGCGGCAGCGTCCCCAGCGCAATGTTATTGACCGGAATCATTGCCATCATGATGCCGACGCCGCGAAAGATCTGCGGCCACAGCAATTCGTAAAAATCGAAGTCGCGGGTGATCCATGTCATCTGCCACGATCCGATGGCGAAAATGATCAAGCCCGCCGCGATCATAATGCGCATGTCGACTTTAGTCATCATCTTGCCGACCAACGGCGCGGTCAGGAACATCGCGGCACCGGAGACGAACATCGTCTCGCCGATCATCACGGCGCTGTAGCCGCGCACCTCTGCAAGATAGCGCGGATACATATAAGTGAGGCCGTAGAGGCCGATGCCGACGCAAAACGAAAAAGTGCTGCCCAGCGCGAAGTTGCGATCGGTGAAAGCGCGGATATCGACGATGGGTTCGCGCGCCGTCAGCACGCGATAGAAGAAAGCCACAGCCGACAACGTGCAGATGATTCCACACACGAACACCGACGTGTCCTGAAACCATTCATATTGCGGGCCTTCTTCGAGGACATATTCGAGCGAGCCGAGAAAACCGGCCATCGAGATCAATCCCCACCAGTCGAAATTCTCGAGCAGCTTGAAGTTTGGCTCGTCGAAGTCGATCAGGATCAACACGCCAATGGTGATCGCGATTCCGGGAACGACATTGATGAAGAACAGCCAGTGCCACGACATCAGATCGGTGATGTAACCGCCGACAGTGGGACCAATGGTCGGCGCAAGCGTGGCGACGAGACCGATGATCGGCGTCACCAATGGCAGCTTGCTGCGTGGGAAGATGGTATAGGCCGACGCGAATACTGTGGGGATCATGCCCGCGCCGAGAAACCCTTGAATCGCGCGCCACAAAATCATCTGCTCGATGGTGGATGTGAGGCCGCACATGAAGCTCGCGCCGGTGAAACCGGCTGCCGAAATCGCAAACAGCAACCGCGTACCAAGCGCGCGTGACAGAAACCCGGACAGCGGAATGGCGATGACTTCAGCGATCAGATATGCGGTCTGCACCCACGAGACTTCCTGCGAACTTGCAGAGAGACCCGCCTGAATGTCGGAGAGAGACGCAGAAACGATCTGAATGTCCAGAATGGACATGAACATCCCGCACACCATGATGAAGAATGCGAACAGGCGCTTGGGATCGACCTTCTCGGACATCGCCGCCGGGTTCATTGGCGGCGCGCCATCCATGGTGGTGGAAGCCATAAGTTATCCTCACGCTTCGCGCGCTAGCGAGCTTCCACTGGATCTACGCCTTCAGGATCGCCCTTGGTGTTGACGCTGACGACAACTGACATGCCTGCGCGCAAAAGGTTTTCACGTGCCACCGACATCGGAACGCGAATCCGCACCGGCAGGCGCTGCACGATCTTGGTGAAGTTGCCGGTTGCATTATCCGGCGGCAGCAGCGTGAACACGGAACCTGCAGCCGGCGCGAGACTATCGACGATTCCCGAAATGGTGCGGCCGCTGACCGCGTCGACAGTGATGCTCACGCGCTGGCCGGGCTTGAGGCGGGCAACCTGCGTTTCCTTGAAGTTTGCGTCGATGAAGACTTCGTCGATCGGGACGATGTTGCCCAGACGCTGCCCCGGCTGCACGTAATCGCCGACGTTGACAAGCCGGTTCGAAAAAATGCCATCGACTGGCGCGCGGATATTGGTGAACGACAAATCACGAACCGCTTTGGCAAGTGCTGCGCGCAATTCTTGCAACACGCCTTCGGCTTCGGTCTTCTGCGCTTTAACGACATCGAGTTGCGCATTGGCGGCGTCGAATGCCGCCTGCGCGCCTTGCACGGACGCAACCGCCTGATCGCGGCCGGCCAACGACTGATCGTACGTCGCCTTCGATGCAAAGCCCTTGCTGCTCAGTTCCTGCTGGCGCGCAAAATCCAGTTCCGTTCGCTTCGTTCCAGCCTCGGCGGATGCGATCTGCGACTTCGCTTGCGCAACGGCGCTCTCTTGCGCTGTCGCCTGACGGCCGATACGCGCGATCGTTGCTTCCTGGGTCGCAACTTTTGCCTGCGCACTATCCAGTGCAAGACGGTAATCTCCATCGTCGATCTTGATGATGAGATTGCCAGCACCAACGCGCTTGTTATCGCCAACCAAAATCTGGGCGATGTTGCCCGGCACCTTGGCACCGAGCAGCGTGTTGTTGGCACGAACATACGCATCGTCGGTCGTGACGATATAACGGCCGACGAACAAATAATGCAGAC
>JAPLPA010000381.1 GCA_026400415.1 Afipia sp.
CCCGTCCGGCCACCTCGGGTCTGTGTTCAGCGGTGTCACCACCCGTCGCCCTTCTTGACGCATATCAAAGCTCCTTCCACATTTGTTATGCGTCAAATATCATGCGCAACTGTCGTATTTGCAACAAATATTTTGAAGGAAAAGAAATGAACGGAGTCGAAACGCTTTACTATGCGTGACGGCTAATACTATGTTCGGCGAAGGAGGATTCACGGATGGGCGACGTCGCGTATCAAATCGAGCCGTCCTTGTCAGCCGACGAGTTCGTCGATGTCTTGCGGCGATCGACGCTCGCAGAGCGGCGGCCGGTGGCAGACGCGGCTACCATCGCCGGCATGCTCGCCCGCGCCGGGCTGATCGTCACGGCACGGATGGGCGGCCAGCTTGTCGGGGTTGCCCGCTCGTTGACCGACTTCAGCTACTGCACTTACCTGTCGGACTTGGCTGTGGATACTGAGCATCAGGGGCGGGGCATAGGACGGGAGTTGGTCCGTCGGACGCACGAGGCGGCCGGCCGACATACGACCATGGTGCTCCTTGCGGCCCCGAAAGCGCAATCGTACTATCCTCACATTGGCATGCGGCAGCACGAATCGTGTTGGGTGTGAGATCGGGTGCCGCGGGCAAGTAACAGCGGAGCGCCGTAGGGTTTCGGTGGTGGGAGACGAATTGGATGTCACGTCGGCTTATCAGTTCCGGATCGACGTTCGAGGCCGAGATCGGCTATTCGCGTGCCGTGGTGGATGGCAACTGGGTGTTCGTGTCCGGAACCACCGGATTCGACTACCGCACCATGACCATTCCGGAGGGCCTGTCCCAGCAGACCGAGCAATGCCTGCGCAACATCCAAGCAGCGCTGTCCGAGGCCGGTGCGACGCTCGCCGACGTGGTGCGGGTTACCTACGTGCTGCCCAAAGCTGAGGAGTTTCGCGAATGCTGGCCGCTCCTGCGGCGATATTTCGGTGAGATTCGGCCCGCCGCCATGATGATCTCGGCGGGTTTGGCCGACCCCCGGATGCGAATCGAGATCGAGGTCACGGCGAGGATTGGCTCTGGCACGCAAGCCGAACCAAGCAATGTAGCGGCCTCGCGATAAAACCGGGCGGTATGGCTCGCGTAAGGTCGCGAGCCGCTGATTGCTCGCGTTCGGCAGCCCAAACAGTCATCATCAGCAGATGTTCATACCGGCATCATTCCGCGTCGATGATCGCGAAACGCTGCTTGCGTTCATGGGACGGTACGGCTTTGCCACGCTTGTGAGCACCTGTCGTGGCGCACTATCTGCGACCCATGTGCCGCTTATAGTCGATCACGAAAACGAACGTCTTCTGGGCCACCTCGCACGCGGCAATCCACAGTGGGAAGGCTTTGGAGATACCGAGTCCCTCGCGATCTTTATGGGGCCACATGCCTACGTATCACCGACGTGGTACGCCACCGGACCAGCGGTCCCAACGTGGAACTACGCCGTTGTTCATGTATACGGCGTGCCTCGCCTTCTGTCGGCAGACCAGACCCGCGAAGTTGTTGATCTGACCGTTCGAAAATATGAGTCTGGTCGGCAGTCCCCGTGGCCGAACGATCTGCCGGATGACTTTCGCCAGCGGCTGTTGGCTGGCGTTATCGGATTCGAGATGCCGTTAACCCGTATCGAGGGCAAATACAAACTTGGCCAGAACAGGTCGGCGGCAGATCAGACGGGCATGCTCATGGGGCTACATAATGAGGGCGTCGAATCAAGGTTGCTAGCAGAATTCATCGAGCACATTCGGGCCGCGTCTCGCGCCGAACCAAGCGATGCAGCGGACTCGCGATAAAATATGGCGGTGTGGATAATCCCGTGGTCGCGAGCCGCTGATCGCAATCCTTCGGTAGCCAATGAGTTTGCAGCAAATGGGTTTTGTCGCGCTTCTCGTCATGCTTATGGGTGTCGGTGACGCAGGATTGCAGCCTGGCGATCACACGCGAACCGTTTTGTTGGAAGGCTTGCACCGGAGCTACCTAGCGCATGTGCCTCCACGGTACGATCCCGCCACGCCTATGCCGGTGGTGCTGGCTTTTCACGGCGGCTACTCAGTATGGTACAGCAATGCAAGCCGCGCAAACGGCGTTCGCGAGCGCCGAGGAATTCGCGTGGAACGCCTTCATTGCAATTGCTGACCCGGCTGCGACAGCGTGGTGGACGGCGGTCAACAGCGCGGACACGACATATAACAACGCCGTTCAAGCCGCCAGCACGGCTTGGACGACTGCCGAAGCCAATGCCAGCGCTGCATGGAACACGGCGTTGACCAATGCCAACGCTGCCTGGGCGGCCGCGCAGACTACCGCGTCCAACACGTTCCAAACGGCACAACAAGCAGCGGCTTCCGCATGGAACAATGCGGAAGCCAACGCTCGTGCGGCATATGACACCGCCGCTGCGAATGCACTCACCGCTTGGCAAACAACTCAATCCAATGCTCGCGCGACGTATCAGACTTCGGTCGCTGCCGCCGCATCCGTCTGGGAAGCTGCAGAGTCGTCAGCATGGACGACTTGCCAAGCCGACATCGACGCGGCGTTGGTGAGATGGCAAGCGACGGAAGCCACCGCATATGCCGTGATGGAAGCAGCGGTGGACGCGGCGATTGCTGCTTGGACGGCCACGGAAACGTCGGCGCTCGCCGTCTTGGAGGCGCCTTTGACAACGGCACTTACTGCAGCGCAGAACGCCGAAGCGATAGCTTTCGCGAATCTACATGCCGCGTTGGCGCTCGCCGAAGTTAACGCCGAATCAGCGGAAGCATCGGCTCGGGCCACCCTGCAGGCCGCTCTTGCGGGAGGTTCATCGTCCGGATCTGCTGCCGCTGCCTGGGGCAGTTCGGGTGCGAGCAACTCCAGCAATCAACCGACGCCTTGGGATGCGTTCTGGGGCTCGCTCGGCGACAGCTACGAATCGATGTACACCTCAATTGGCGCGGGCATGCTCGACGTCCGCAATGCCTTCACTGACGAGGACGTTCCCACGGAAGAAATGTACGAACGCGCGTACGACCTCGGCCCCCTCGGCCAAACCCGCGACGCCGAAGCCGACCCGGTCGGCTACTACGGCACCCGCGGGGCACTTACCGTGGCAACTGCTGCCACGGCTGCGGCGACGTATCTGCTGGCCGCAGAGATGGCCGCGCAAGCGGGTCTATACAACATCACGGTTCATGGCGGACAGCAAATGGCGGGACGCGCGATTCCCAATGCCGCAGTGCAGTGGACGTTGCAGGTCGGAACACGGCAGGCTGCGCTACAGTCAAGTCGAGGCATGCTCGCCAATGTCGTGAATTTCCTGACAAAGGCGAAACACATTGCACCCGCGGCGCAGAATGGTAGCAACGGCGTACTAATCGTCATCCGGAATATCTGGAACAACAACATCATCACAACGATCTTCACAACTGGGTTATGACGTAATGTCTCGCACGATAATCAGGACAATTCATCACGACGATGGGACGCGTCGCGTCCATTTTTTCGCCCGTGATGACGCTACATTCGGATTCTGCGAGGAACAGTTCATTACGGAACCCTTCGTATCGGGTTGGGTGCCAGTCTTGCAGCACAACGAGACATACTGTGCGACTGAGGACATTCTAATGCGCGAAGCCAGAGGACGCGTCGGTTGGCTTGCATCACACTTGGCCCAACAATCGCATGCACCGGACCCGGCGTCCGGGTCGGATTCAAGTGGAGAGTCGTCACCGCCGGCCCGGTGATGCGAAGCGTTCTGGTGATGATCGGGCCCATTACAGAAGGAGGGATTACGATGCCGACAACGTTTCTCCGAGAGAGAAGCTTGCCGCTATTCGTTTTGATGGCGACTGTTCTCGTTGGCTGCAACCAAGGCGACCCACTGCCAAATGGATACGCGGTCTTCTTCGCGAGCGGCTCCGAAGCAGCTCTCGTGAAGCCTGCTACCACGGGCGGAGAGGGTATTGCCGGACCCCACGTCGCTGAGCTCGGCAACTCCGGCAAATATATTTTCTCACTGAACTGAAGGCTGTTGGGGTCGACTCGCCACAGCTCCACCCCCCGGAGTACAAATGGCCAAAGAAATATTGATCGTGGCTAGCGGCTTATGCTGCCGACGCCACATCCATTGAAGAGCGAGAGAGCCTTCAGGGGCAGTCGCTACAAACCAGAACCACCCGATGCAATGGACTCGCGGGCATCATCGTGCGTGATTGCCCTCCCATGGGCCGCGGGCCATTGATCGGGGCCGTTCGCCATGATAGAAGTTTGATATGGAAACGGTGTATGTCGAGACGTCGATCATAAGCTACTTGCGGCAGAAGCCAAGCACGCAGGTAGTGTTGGCCGCTCGTCAGTTGCTGACTCACCAATGGTGGAACGATGAGCGAACTAACTACCAGTTGGTTGCTTCACAGTTCGTGATTGATGAGGCATCAGCCGGAAACCCGACGCTTGCAGCAGAGCGTCTGCAATTGCTGGCTGGAATCCCGCTTCTGCCGCTTGACGCGGCAATTGCCGACATCGCGGATGAAATCATGTCGCGCGCTATTCTGCCCGAAAAGGCACGTACCGATGCTTTGCATATCGCCGCGGTTGCTCATCATCGAATACAATACTTGCTGACGTGGAATTGCAGGCATATTGCCAATGCCAGAATCCTGCCACGTATTCACAACGTGTTGAATGACCTTTTGCTTCCCGTACCGGTCATTTGTACGCCAGAGGAGATGGTTGGAAATGATTCCGAAATTGATGACAACTGATCCTGTGATCGATGAGATCCACCGAACACGACGCGAAATTTCCGATCGGTTTGGTGGTGACCTTCATGCGATGCTTGCGGATGCTCGGAAACGTCAATCTGAGTCAGGTCGTCCCGTCTGGTCTCCCGAATCGGCGAACAAGCCGATGCACCCGAGTCGCGGGTCGGGCGTTTCCTGAAGTCCAAGTCACTTGGCCGCGACCGGGTGATTGGTGTCGTTGGGCAGCCGAAAGCGTATCTGCCTGCAATGACGATGAAGTACGGCAGGAACATCCGTAACGAATGCTCGGAAACCATAAAATGCAATTTCATTCTCTCTGTATTGCTGCATTTTTTGTCGCCGTTGCTCCGACCGGATCTGTCGCTTCCGATCCCGTCACTACGGGCGAGTACGTCATTACTCAGTCGTGGTCGCAGGAGACGGCTTTTCAGCGTCCGTATTACGTCCATGTTCCCGAACACGCAGGGAAGAATAGGCTTCCGGTTTTCATCTTCCTACACGGTAACGGCGGTCACGCACGG
>JAPLPA010000008.1 GCA_026400415.1 Afipia sp.
ATCGATCTGGATTTGCCTTAGTCGCGGCGGCCTTGCACCCAGCGCTCAAGCATTTGGAGCGCCATCGCGCGGTCATCTTCGGACGCCTTGGCCAATGCCGCCTGATAGCTGTCCTTGATCCACGCTTCGTCCGACGTCGCACTGTCCTGCGCGAGTGTCAGCCACATCAAACCGCGTGCGGCCTGACGCTGCAGGCGATCGCCATTGAACAGCATTTGCCCCAGCATCGCCTGCGCTTCATGCTGGCCTTTTTGTGCGGCCAGGCCGAGCCAGCGAACGCCGTGTTTCGGATCGCGCTGCATGCCGACGCCGTCGAGATACATCCGCGCCAGATTGAACTGCGCCTCCGCATTGCCGAAATACGACGCCGCATAGGCGTACATTTCGCGCGCCCGTTCCGGATCGGCCTTCACGCGCGTGTTCGCAATGCCGGTCGTGTAATAGCGGCCAAGCGCCACAAATGCATTTGCAACGACAGCCGCCTGCGGTGCAGCCGGATTATCGTCGGCATGTGCGTTGGCAATCTTGCTGAAATAATCGAACGCGCGCAGGTCGTCCTGTTCGACGCCTTTGCCCTCGGCGTACATGCGCCCGAGTTTCCACTGCGCGACGGGGTGTCCGCCTTCAGCGGCGTATTGCAAAGCCGTCAGCGTCGATGCGGTCGGCACGTTTGGAATGTCTGCTGGAGGCACCGGCTTCTTGATCACCGCAATGCCGCTCGGAGCAGCCATCACCGGCAACGCTGCCTCTGGACCCTTCGGCGTCGTGCCGTCGAACGCGACAGCCGATGCCGCCACGAATACCGTGGCGGTCAGAACAACAGCAATGCCGATGCTCTTAGATGTCCGCATAACTACTCTTCTCGCCCTTTCCGCCGGGATGGGTGACAGCACCCTTCACCGCAGGGCCGACCTGCTGCGCGTATTTCCACAAAATGCCCGAGCCGACTTTGGACTCACGCGGCTTCCACGACTTCTTGCGCTCCGCCAATTCAGCGTCGGTCAGCTTGACGTTGATGGTGCCGGCATCGGCATCGAGCTCGATAATGTCGCCATCTTTAAGAAGGCCAATCGGCCCGCCGACCGCCGCTTCCGGTCCAACGTGACCGATACAGAAACCACGCGTTGCACCCGAGAAACGTCCGTCGGTGATGAGCGCAATTTTTCCGCCCATGCCCTGCCCGGTCAGCGCCGCGGTGGTCTGCAGCATTTCGCGCATGCCCGGACCCCCTTTTGGGCCTTCGTAGCGAATGACGATGACGTCGCCTTCCTTGTAGGCCTTCTTGTTCACGCACTGGAACGCGTCTTCTTCATTGTCGAAGCATCGTGCAGGACCGGTGAATTTTAAGTTGGACATACCGGCGACTTTCACGATCGCACCGTCAGGCGCGAGATTGCCCTTCATGCCGACAACGCCACCCGTGACGGTGATCGGATTGTCGGCAGCTCGAACCACGTCCTGGTGAGGATTCCATTTCACGCTCTTGAGCTTTTCGGCAATGGTGCGCCCGGTGACGGTCATGCAGTCGCCGTGCAGATAGCCGTGATCGAGCAGCGTCTTCATCAGCAGCGGGATGCCGCCAGCTTCGAACATGTCCTTGGCGACATAACGGCCACCCGGCTTCAAATCCGCGACATACGGTGTCTTTTTGAAGATTTCGGCAACATCGAACAAATCGAATTCGATTCCGCATTCGTGCGCCATCGCGGGCAGATGAAGCGCAGCATTGGTGGAACCGCCCGATGCGGCGACAACAGCGGCTGCATTTTCCAGCGATTTTCGCGTGACGATGTCGCGGGGGCGGATGTTCTTGGAGATCAACTCCATGATCTTCTCGCCAGCCGCCATGCAGAACGCATCGCGGATTTCATAAGGTGCAGGTGCGCCTGCGGAGTAAGGCAGCGCAAGGCCAATCGCCTCGGAAACAGTCGCCATCGTGTTGGCGGTAAACTGTGCGCCGCATGCGCCCGCAGACGGACAAGCCACGCGCTCGATTTCGTCGAGATCTTCGTCCGACATTTCGCCGACGGAATGTTTGCCGACCGCCTCGAACATGTCCTGCACGGTGACTTGCTGGCCACGGAAATTGCCCGGCAGGATCGAGCCGCCATAGATGAAAATCGACGGCACGTTCAATCGAAGCATCGACATCATCATGCCCGGCAGCGACTTGTCGCAGCCCGCAATGCCGATCAGCGCGTCGTAGGAGTGGCCGCGCATCGTCAGTTCGACCGAGTCGGCGATCGTCTCGCGCGAGGGCAACGACGCGAGCATGCCGTCATGGCCCATCGCGATGCCGTCATCGACGGCAATCGTGTTGAATTCCTTGGCGACGCCGCCCGCCCGCTCGATCTCGCGGGCCACGAGTTGGCCGAGATCCTGCAAATGGACATGGCCGGGCACAAATTGGGTGAAGGAGTTGACGACAGCAATAATCGGCTTGCCGAAATCCTCGTCTTTC